>CAZKFV010000089.1:0-5274 GCA_964552295.1 uncultured Thermotogae bacterium
ACACCAGCGGGCCCATTTTCAATAACATGAAGTCCTGGAATCCAAAAGATCATCCAGGGCACGCAGCAGCAGCTCTGACAGCAGATGAAGTTTATAGCGGCGCGGAAAGGCTCCTCTAAATTTGCTTGTGTCATTCGTAGATATAACTTTGGATCACTCTAAACCAGGATAACCAAGAAAAGAATTCGTAAGCTTTTAGACAAAAGCAGATAAGATCTATTCATAGAAGGTCAAGATGGCCAAGACGCGGCCGTTTGAAAAATACAGCAATGAGTACGATAAATGGTTTGAGGAGAATTCTGAGCTGTACGAAGCAGAATTGGAAGCGATTCGCCAGGTTCTTCCACCACCTGAAGCCCAAGGCATAGAAGTGGGAGTAGGGTCCGGCAAATTCGCTGTACCACTTGGAATAAAGATCGGTGTTGAGCCATCAGAAAGGATGGCTTATAAGGCTAGACTTTATGGTATCAAGGTGCACAAAGCTGTAGCAGAGGCACTTCCCTTTTCTAACAACAGATTTGACTTCGTGCTCATGGTAACAACAATCTGTTTTGTAGACGATGTTCAGCAATCTTTCAAAGAAGCCTTCAGGGTACTGAAAGCTGGAGGTTGCATAATCGTCGGTTTCGTAGACAAAGAGAGCCAACTAGGCAAGAAATACTCACTCAACCGAGCAAATAGCAAATTCTACAAGGATGCAGTTTTCTTCTCTTCCCGTGAAGTGTTAAAACATTTAGTAGATGCCAACTTCCAAATTTCGGAGATCAAGCAGACGCTGATTCCAGAAGAGCCCCCAGGAACGGTTGAAAATGGATTAGAAAGAGGGGCTTTTATAGTTGTCAAGGCCCTTAAATAGGCCAGCCTCCTTGCCAGAAAGACCTTGGGACTGGCTGTGTATGCTCAGAAGCCGATACATAACCAGGTCCTACTTCTTATGTTGTCGAGCAGAGCTCTAGCTCCTAAGCCAAATTCCTTCTCAAGAAACTAGCCCAGCTTGGCTGAGCATGAAGCCAGTAGTTAAGATAAAATGGTTTTCAGATTGACCACAAATACTTGATAGAAAGGGAGGCAAATCTTAACAGTTGATAGTACGAATCCTATTATGAATAGAAGAATTGTTCACATTGACCGCGTGTCTTCTACCCAGGACGCGGCCAAAAAAATGACTTGGCTGACTTTGGGAGAAGCGATTGTGGCCGACGTCCAGGATCGGGGCAGAGGACAGCGTGGACATGAGTGGATATCGCCACTGGGAGGGTTGTACGCCTCAATAATCCTTCATAGCGATCCCTTGCTCGCGGTTCGCGCAGGAGTAGCTCTCGCGCGTGCGTTACAACAGCTGGAAATAGATGCTCGCTTGAAGTGGCCAAACGATATTCTTGTGGCGGGCAAAAAGATCGCCGGAATACTAATCGAGGCAAAAGGCAAGACGGCGATTGTTGGTGTTGGAGTAAACATCGATAGGACCCCTGTACCCAATTCAACATGCGTTATACATCACACGGACTCAAGAACATCGCCAGACAAGTTACTCCATTCCATTCTGCATAATCTCGAAATCACATACAAACAGGACGTATTAGAAGCGTATCGAGATCTCTGTACAACACTTGGACATATTGTAGAAGTAAGTGTGGGAGACAAGACGATAGCTGGAAATGCTACCTCAATAGACCGTCTGGGTCATTTGATCTTGAAAACAGAAAGCCGGTTACGCATCATCCATTCTGGCGAATGTAGCCATCTATCTACGTAGATTTGTCCTCATCCAGGGAATGAATTAGGCTTAAGCGGTTGGCCAGTAGAAAGGCCAGCAAGGAGGGATGTATATGTTCTGGAAGAAACAGCAAGAAGTCGAGAAGCTCGTACTGAAGCATCTTGCCGAGGTAGAAGAGAGCGTTTCCAATTTTCACAAATCCCTTGCTGCTTATCTGGCTGGTGACAGAGAGACCGCTGGCAAATTTGCCTTAGCAACTCACAATGCGGAAGGTAAAGCAGATGATATTAGGCGAGAGGTAGAAGCCAAACTGCTGGGTGGAGCTTTGCTTGCCCCCTCCAGGGGGGACATTCTACAGATCATCGAACAGGTTGATAAACTAGCAAATGCTGGAGAGGAAATATTAGATTACCTACTACTACAGCGTGTGAGCGTCCCCGAGCAGCTGGTTTCGTTCATCATCGATATCTCCGATAAGACCAAACAGATGATGGGCGAGGTACACTCGGCAATGCACATGCTGTTTGAGAATATGGGCGCTGCTCTAGAACACACAAAGCAGATCGAGATTTACGAGAGCGATGTAGACCGAATGGAGCGAGAAGCAATAAAGACACTATTCAAGATGGACATCGATCTGGCGCATAAGTTACAGCTCTACGGTCTGATTGAAGCAGCTGTAGAAATATCAGACCGCGGTGAGGATCTATCAGACAGGATAGACATGATGGTGGCTCAAAGACGCCTATAGCATAAGGGCCTTAAGCTTCTAACCTCATAACACTAAGAGCAACAATTGGTGGCTAATCCTTGACCAGCTGCAGAAGCTCTCACGACCATCCGCCTTTCTTTCTGTAGCCTAGGCGCAACTGCAGTCTTCTGGTCCTACATGTTGATAGCAACAAAGCCCAAGTTGCAGAGACTATCTTTAAAAGCGACAATCCCCCCTATGCCGTCAACCAGCAACAAGACAAAGAGAGAAAGAGTGACTGGACACAACAAGTCTATATCTGTCTACCTTGCCCTTGCTTTTGCAATGCTTGTATGGGGGTTTTCATTTTTGGCAATTAAAGATGTGATCTCGCATGTGCCGGTATTTTCCCTTCTTTTTCTCAGGTTCAGCATCGCCACCGTACTTCTGGGGGCCATAGGATATGTAAAGAAGTCTCTATCTGTTTCCAGAAGAGATCTAGCTGCCCTTGCTGGCCTGGCCTTTCTCAGTCCTATAGGTTACTTCCTATTTGAAACATTTGGAGTTGCGCAGACTCAACCAAGTCACGTTTCAGTTATAATTGCTGCTATCCCTACAGCCGTCTTCCTGCTAGCGCTCGGCAAGCACCAGGAGCAAGCTACATGGAGAAAGGTGATGGGACTTGTCATCACTTACCTTGGAATATTCCTTCTCGTCTTCTCCGGGCTACACGATCCAGGGGCACACTTGCTCGGTGATATGCTGGTATTTGGAGCGGTGCTATGTGCAGCCATGCGAACGGTGCTCATCAAGGATGTTTTGAAGCGTGTTACACCACTGCAGCTAACACTCTACCAATTCATGCTTTCCCTCTTAGTATTTGGTCCTCTGGCAGCAACAGATAACTGGAGTTGGGTAAACACCGCCAGCGCTATCCAGGTGTCGGAGATCCTTTTCCTTGGAGTTTTCTGCTCCGCTGGCGCTTTCTTAGCAATGCACTACGCGCTGACGCAACTCCCCGCAACGCAGGTTGCTGCAGCTGCAAGCTTCATCCCAGTTATAACTCTGTTTGCAGAGGTCATGGTTATGGGAACAGGACTTAGCGCGCTGAAGGTGCTGGGAACGGGTGCAGCGATCTTGGGAGTTTTATTGGTACAAACAAGCCGCCTTCGAAGACGTCGAATAACGCTGGAAGGCGGATGACCATGATTCGCTTTTCCAGCTTGATTCTGAGGATGAAGCCTGATCCAACACGCGTAAGGAAGTTGGTTCGCCTTGCTTACCCTGTGTCGCTTGGGATGATATCTATTACCCTGCTCAACGTAGTCGATACCGCCATGCTGGGCCGACTAGGATCTACTCCACTTGCTGCAGCTGGAATTAGTGGTGTTGCTTACTTCGCCGTCGTATTCTCGGTGGCTGGTATAGGAATCGGCGTACAAGCACTCACAGCAAGAAGATACGGTGAGAAGGACCTAGTCCAGTGCGGCCAGGTATTGAATGCTGGAATAATCCTTGCTCTGGCTGCTGGTATACCATTTATAGTGGCTAGTGGATGGATCGCTGAATGTATATCCCCCTTATTATCAAATCAGAGGGAGGTAGCCCACTTAGGGGCCACCTACCTTCGGTACCGCTTTCTCGGATCAGCATTCCTTTTGTTGAATATGGTCTACCGGGGGTTCTACAACGGTTTAGGAGATACCAGACAGCAGCTCGTGGCAGCGGTCACAACTACTTTTTCCAATATAGTACTAGACTACGTCCTTATCTTTGGCCATTTTGGATTTCCAACGATGGGTATTGCTGGAGCAGCTATTGCATCCACGCTTGCAACCGGAGTTGGCTCCTTTTACCTAATCGCAACAAGCTTAACAAGCAAGTATCGCACGGTTTATCGCCTTTATCGCGACTTCACACAGGCCACTTCTCGCATCAGCCCCATTGTCCGTCTCTCGGGGCCAGTGATGGGACAAAGATTGGTCTCCAATGGTACGTTTTTCGTGTTTTTCTCCATCGTTGCTCGCATCGGAACGCTAGAGCTTGCTGCAAGCAACATAATCCGATCGGTCATAGGACTATCTATCATGCCTGCAATTGGGATCGGGGTAGCAGCAATGACCCTGGTTGGCCAGAATCTAGGGGCAAGCAGGCCTGGCCAGGCAGAGCTGTTCGCCTGGGACGCAGCAAAACTAGCCGCGTATTTAATGGCAGTTATAGGTATGTTCTTTGTTGTATTTCCAAGGGCAATATTTATGATATACACAAATGATCCTGAAGTAATAGCCCTAGGGAAAACACCTCTGATCTTCCTTGGGCTAACCCAAGCCTTCGGGGGAGTATCGCTTGTACTGGAACAATCACTCCAAGGAGCAGGCAATACTCGCTTTGTCATGCTCGCCGAAGTACTAGCAGGTTTGCTATTGTATCTTCCCGTCGCTTATTTACTTGGTATTCGGACAAGCCTAGGAATCACAGGGGCGTGGCTCGCCGAACTTGTATATTGGTCAACTTTGTCCGCGCTGATGGCTGCCAAGTTTCGCACCGGTACCTGGAAGACAATCCACGTCTAAAATCCGCTTCCTCCTCCCCATCAGAAAAACGCGGCACATAATAAGCATGCCGCGTGAGGCTAGATGAAATCTTCAACTAGTACTAAATAACTACAACATCTTGTGCTTGTGGTCCCTTGTCGCTACTTGCTACAGTGAATTCGACTTTCTGTCCTTCTTTCAGCGTGCGGTAACCTTCGCCGCGAATTGCTCCGAAATGAACAAAAATGTCCTCGCCTTGCTCGCGCTCAATGAAGCCATAACCCTTACTGTCATTAAACCACTTGACGGTACCGGTCTCTCGATCTGCCATC
>CAZKFV010000090.1:0-13124 GCA_964552295.1 uncultured Thermotogae bacterium
ACTGGACCGCTACGTTCTACGCCGACCAGGACCTTGATGAAAGCGCTGATGACACAAATCCCATAAGCTCTGTCGGCACGCTCGGCGGGGCGGTGTTGATCTCTGCAGCGTCTAGCTCGGACACGCTTTCGGTGAGCAGCACCGATTATTTCGCAACAGGGGATACAGTGCGTATCGGAACCACAAACTACACGATCGACGCGGTCGACACAACAGCCAGCACGATCACGATCGACACATCAATTACTGCCGATGAAGGCACGGTCGTTGGCGAAGTTGGTGGGGCAGTCGCGCATGTATGCGTGCCAGCAGGCCAAGCGCCAGGCGACACAGACGTTACCTTTGAGGCTACATCGAACAACGACCCAACAAAAGCTGATACGATCACTGATCAAATCACTGTAAACCAGGTCGCTGGAGTGTCGCTCAACCCAGATCGGTCAGGCACCGGTTCCCCAGGCGGGACGGTCGTCTATGAACACACTCTGTGTAACACCGGAAATGTAACAGATACCTTCGATCTCAGCTACGCCTCAGATTGGGGCTGGACGTATACCTTCACCTACGCTGAGGATTACGGATCTTACTCTGCTGGCAATCCGATCACAGACACCAATAGTGATGGCAACCCAGACGTACCAACCCTTGGCCCTGGAGACTGCGTATCGATAAACGTCACCGCTTTCATCCCGTCAGATGCGGCGGTAGATCAGCTCGACGTAGTGACAATCACTGCCACCGGAGAAACATATGCTGCCACTGACACCGCACAGGACGTAACGCGGGTCGTGCAGGGGCTACTAAAGCTTGAAAAGTCTGTCGACCCGACTGGGGAGCAGGAGCCTGGGACAAGTCTTACCTACACCACGGCCTACAAGAACCTGGGAAGCGCTCCCATCACCAACGTGGTGATTTACGATGCGATTCCGGCGTACACGAC
The DNA here is from genome assembly GCA_964552295.1 of uncultured Thermotogae bacterium. Taxonomy (GTDB): domain Bacteria; phylum Bipolaricaulota; class Bipolaricaulia; order UBA7950; family UBA9294; genus M55B144. The sequence continues at coordinate 941 of CAZKFV010000090.1, forward strand.
GTACGTCAATAGCAGCGCTGGGGGAACGATACCTGCGGGCCAGATCCTTTATTCCTATTCCACTGATGGCGGGTCAACGTGGTCTGCGTGGTTATCGACATCACCCACGGGCGCTTCCATCTCCAATCTCCGTTGGGGCCTTGACATCGATGGCGATGATGACGTCGACGAAGACGACGCACTTGCCTCGGGTGAATCAGGCACGGTTACGTTCCAAGTCACGATAAACGATTGATGAGAGGATTAGTGAGTGGGAGAGAGTACTTTCTCTTCCACTCATACCTCAACATGATAAGAAGAGATGTTTTCGTCTTAATATTGTTGTTTGCCGCCTTGGCGGCTGGGCTATTCAATCCTGGTTTACTTGCTCAAGTCCCGCCAGCTGGGACGCGGATCGTAAACTCTGCAGCAGCAACTTATTACTTCGAGGGCCACCGCTACCGCGTTTCCTCCAACGAGGCCGAAGTGTATGTTAGCAAGATATATGGGATCTCGATCACGCCCGATGGCAGCGAGGCATCGCCAGGTATGATCCAGGAGCTCCCGCCCGGGGCGACTGCTTCTTTCCCGTATCTTCTTACTAATACTGGGAACACAAACGACAAGTATGACCTGTCAACAGTCCTTGGGACGCACACCTTCACCCCAGGGGGCGTGCACATTGTTTGGGACAAGAACGGAAACGGTCTTCCCGATCCGGGGGAGCCAACTATTACCCAGACGCCGCTTCTTGAGATGGGTGAGTCAATAACGCTTGTTGTCGTGTACGATGTTCCTACCTCGGCGCAAGCCGGTCAAAACGCGTTCGTTGATCTTTTAGGCACTTCGCAGGGTGATGCGACAAAGCACGATACGGCAAACGTACACGAGGCGATTGTTACAGAAGATGCTGCGATACGGCTCACCAAATCCGCTAGCCCGACTGAAGTGGCTTGGGGAAGCGTTGTTACCTGGCACATTGTTGGAAAGAACATCGGTGCGCTTACCGCACATGGAGTAACGTTGGTGGTCGACGGAGCTCCCATGACCGGGATTTTCGTTGCAGACGATATTCCCGCCTACGCTGATGGAAATCGCTACGTAGTTGCAAGCCTATCGGGGATGCACATTGGTATTCCCGTATGGTCGGAAGATGGGGCAGTATGGACAGCAACAGAGCCTGCTGATCCAGATCAGGTGATGGCCGTTGGCTACCTTTTTTCTGACATGGAGCCAGGGCAAGAGTTCATGCTCACCTATAAGATGCGAGCAACATCCCGTGCCGGGATAATCACCAATATCGCCACTGCAACCTATGACAGCGGCACAGGAGATATCCGTCATGTTGAGGCTTCCGGGAGCGCGTTCATCCTTGATCCCGACCCGGTGATTGGCCCATTGAAATATCCCTTGGGCGATGCTCCTTCGGATTCTTACATTTCAGATTCTGGTCTTGCCATGACCCGCACCAACGATCTTACAAACACCCCTTATGTCTATGTTGGCGAGACAGCAGATTTCGTCAATACGATCCGCAATATAGGAAACGTCGCCCAGCCAATCAACGTCTCGCTTGACCCCTCTTCTAATCTTCCCGCTGGTTACACGGTTACCTTCTCTTACTACGGCGGCGGGCCGCTTTCGGATACTAATGGGGACGGTGTTGTGGATGTGGGGACCGTCTTACCTGGACAAGACGTGAATATCATGGTCAACGTTCACGTCCCTCTCTACGCCCAGCTGGGAGATAACAACGGTCAGCACTGGAACGCCGTCATCCGCATCACCGGTGCTGCGGACCCTCAATTGTCCGACACAACCACAGATCGAATCAATGAAATCCGTGGCTACTGGCGCCTAAGTAAGGAGGTTGATCGAGAAACCGCGCGCTATGGTGATCTCCTCACGTATAAGCTAACATTTGAGAATATGTCGGATTATCCAATCGAAAACACCAAGATTCGCGATCGTCTCGATCGTGGCCTGCAGCAGCCTACGTTCTTCTCCAATGGAGTGATCAACAACGAAAACGGCCCGGGATCGATCGACCTTGCTGCCACGTACAATCAGACGGACCACTCGATCACCTGGGATGTTGTTTCTGCTGGCGGGATGGTCCCAGCCGGGTTCAAAGGGATCCTCGTTGTGAAGGCGCGCGTAGTGATCGAAAAAAGCGATCTGGAACACAAGCTTCCCGTCCCGATAGTGCGTAACTTCTTCTCAGCGATCGGTGATGTAACTCCGCCTGGTGGCACAACCAGGCATCTGTTTCAGGTGTCCAATCGTGTGGCGACCATCGTTGGAGTGCAAAGCTTTCTGAGAATTGAAAAGAGTGTCGATAGAGATCGCGTAGAGTACGGAGACACTGTCACCTACACCCTTACTCTGCGAAACCACCATCCCGACCTTCCCGCGCAGGATCTCACCGTGACCGATGTACTTCCTCCTGGCCTGAGCTACGTTGATGGGACAACCACGATCGATGGGGACGCATATTCTGATCCTGCAATATCAAGCGATGGACGTACCCTGGTCTGGACGGTGAGTTCCATAGACGCAAGCACGGCGCGCGCACTTAGGTTCCACGCAGCAATCGCGCCCGATGCTCCAGACATCGCAATAAACACGGGATACGTTGATGGCTACTATCACACTACCGATCCGGAGACAGGAGAACCGTACGTACTTTACTCTGCAGACGGGCCAGCAACAGCAACGATCTACATTGGAGGAGGGTTCCTCGGGGAAAGGACGGTGCTCATTGGTCGTGTGTTTGACGATCATAACGCCAATTGTTATCAAGACCCAGGCGAGCCTGGAATCTCTGGTGCGCGGGTGTTGATCGAGGATGGATCTTTCGCCATTACTGACAGTTACGGCCTCTATCACCTCATTGGTATTCGACCTGGGTTGCACCTCGTTCGCCTCGATGAAGGCAGCCTTCCGACTGGCTGCCGGGCAAGGGATAGATCTGTAACCGTGCGTCCTCTTTCTGGAGGGCCACTGGTGCGAGCCGATTTTCCCATCGATTGTGGCTGTGCGCCAGCGCAAGAAAAGCAGGATACCGCCATACACCAAGAGAGACAAACGGACATGGCAGTTCCCGACTTCCCGGCCACGACAAGCGGTGAGGTAATCATCTTCCCGCTTGAGGGAAGCGTGTTTGTGCAGCGGGACAAGGTCTCGGTGATGATAGAGACAGAGTTATCCGATGTTGTGGATTTATACGTGAATGGAGAGCTTGTGACACGTGCGAACATCGGCACTCGAATGTATTCGGCCAATGCACGACGAGCGCGGTATGTGTACGTATCTGTGCCACTACGTGCAGGAAAAAATACAATCCAGATCAAGGGAAAGAACCCCAAGTCTGGCACGTTTGAAGTAACTCGCACCGTCTTCCTCTCAGGTAGGCCAGCGGCTATCTCATTTACGTATGATTCTAAATCAGCGATTGCCGACGGGGCGAGCATTCTGCCTGTACAGATACAGGTGCGCGATGTGCTTGGCAACCCTGCCCTCTCCGGGGCGTTTGTCACAGTGGATGTCAAAGGAGCTGAGATTGCCTCTAATGATGCAAATCCGTACATGGCTGGTTGGCAAGGGCTCATCGGCCCAGACGGTGTCAATGTGGACATAGGCCCGGTCCTCACACCAGGCTTGATCTCGGTCACCGCCAGCAGCGGAGATCTATCTGGCAGCAAGGAGATTTCATTCCATCCGCCCGCGCGTGACTGGGTTTTTTCCGGAGTCGGTGAGCTTAGTATTGGCATCCCAGGGGCAACATCCGGAGACTGGCAAGCCTATCTTCCCGCGGTGCAAACGTCGAGCCTGCCATTCTATTCCGATGCGTACTGGATAGACGGACACGCCGCCCTGTGGGGGCAGGGAAGAATTGGTAGCTCCTCGATGCTCACGTTCGCTGTGGACTCATCTTATCCAATTCTCGGACCGGACGATTTGCCCCGCTACCCGCACGTGTGGAATGATGACGCACATGTGGGACGCACCGCAAATTCGTCCTGGCGCGGGTTTGCCCGTCTCGATGCGCCAAACGGGACATTTGCCGTGCTTGGCGACTACAGCGTTGACCTCTCCGATCCGATCCTCTATTCGTTCTCGCGGCGTTTTACCGGCGTTCAGGCACGCTTCGGTAACGGTGACGCAATATCGTTTGAACTGTTTGCTGCTGAGACATCGCAGGCCTGGGGCAAAGATGAGATCCCAGCAGCGGACGTGTGCGGGCCGTACCGCCTTTCCGAGGCACCGATCAAGAATCTTTCAGAGCAGGTGTGGATTGAAACGCGTAGTTCCAGCGGGAAGGTGATACAGATTACAGATAGTGATCGGGGAAAAGATTACTGGATCGATTACGCACGCGGTGAGGTCATGTTTGCAGATGCTGTTCCCTCTCAGAACGTGGAAGGAAACGCAAACTACATCGTTGTCATCTACGAGGTCAAGGCGCGAGCGTATGCTAAAGAGGATTTTGCAATCACCGGCTGCATACTCGGGCCATACACGCTGTCGCACGTGCCACTGGAGCCAGGCTCTGAGAACGTGACCGTCGAGCACCGCGACCCAGCGACTAATGCTACTGTATCTATCGATGAACTAGCATCCGGAGTTGACTACACGATCGATTACAACAACGGCAAGCTCATGTTGACAGCGGTATGGTGCCCAACCGACGGAAGCGGAAACAATCAAGTAATTCACATTACGTATCGCACAACTGAGGTCACGCCGCGCTTCCCCGTAGTTGGAGGTAGAGTGAATGGTGATGTCGGGCCGCTTTCTTGGGATGCTGGCTTCGTCTTCCAGGGTACTGCTGGCGTTCTTGAGCCGTTCTCTCTGTTTGATACGGGGATCGCTTACAGCACAGATACGGAAAGGATCACCGCTCGCTTCGCCAGCAATGGCCTTCCAGACAGCGACGACATTGCGATTGGGATCAACGCCGGTACCTCTATTCTCCCTGTCTGGCATGTTGATGCATCGTATCGCTACTTTGGCGCCGAGTTCCTCAAGCCAGATGCCGCATCACCAACGGATAACTCCCTTGCTGGGCAGGGACATACGCTGTCTTTCACAAGCAAGGGAGATGTCGGTTCATTCAAGCATACCACGATGATAACTGCCGACTTCATATCGGGTTCCTGGAGCGGGAGCATCGCTGGCTCCTATCCAGTTGGTCCTGGAAAGGGAACGCTCGGACTTGATTGGGACCAATCTGCTGATCCGTCTCTGGTGATCCGTAGCGAATACGAGGCAACCGTGCTTGGTGGCTGGGGAAAAGTTTGGGGAAAGCGCGAGGTAGGCGGAGACTGGGGAAGCTTCGGGCTGAACTTCGAGCGTGGAGCGCTCTCTGGCAAGTTCAGCCAGGTGATCGATCCATCCAATGATCGAACGGTGGTTGACTACGGGATCACACTCGATCTCGGGATGGGTTTCTCGCTCAATGCATCGCAAAACCATACCAACGATGCAGGTGCCTTATCGTCCTCCATGAAGTGGGGTATCGACTCCAATTTTAGCGTTATGGATGAAATCACTCTTAGCGCAAGCTTCAGCGGTGTTCACCCTGATCCGGGCACAACCACTTACGACGTCTCGATATCCGTTGAAAAGCAGTTTCCCGATCCGCGCGACATGTTGTCACTGTCCTCCAGCTTTGGAAGCGATGCGCCTTCGCTAAAGAACATCGAGTTCAAGGCAATTCTGAGGTCACCGCGCGAATGGGACAGCTGGGGCCATGTGTGTGTCACCGGAAACAGCGTGCTTGGCCGACTGGACTATGTATTTCGCCCGATCGCATGGCCCTGGGTTGCCGCCATCGGTCAGGCCGAGCTGCGTGGCAAGGACGGCAACATGTCCCTTTCCGGCTCAATCGAGGGAATCTGGCACCCTTGGAGTAGCTTGGAACTATCGGCGAAGTGGGCCATGCACACAGCCACGCATGCCGATGAAAGCGGCAGCACCGCCACGCTTGTCGATCTGGAGCGCGTGCAGGCCTTGTGGCAACTTGGGAATACCCCGTGGGAAGTGGGTGGATATCTTGGCGCCGAACACGACTTTAGATCCGACAAAGCTAACCGGATTTTTGGGATCGAGATACGGCGTTGGCTGAACAATAAAGTGGCGGTTGTAGCAGGCATAAACATGCAGGGGCTGAGCAACAATGCTTTCCCGGATAATGATTATTCGTATGTTGGTCCATTCATCCGGTTGGAGGCAAAGACAGAAGGTGGGGTGCCATGGTAAAGATAGTAGCAACTGCATTGGTGCTCGCAGTAACGCTCGGACTGGTTGGTTTGGGCGATGTGGTCATAAACGAGATCCTTTACGACCCTTTTGGAGACGAGATTTCCGGAGAGTGGATCGAACTGTATAACTCCTCGGGCAGTTCTATCGATGTCTCCGAGTGGACAATTACCGATCAAGATGGCCATGACTATCAGTTTCCCACTGGAACCTCAATCTCCGCTGGCGGATACATCGTGATACACACTGGATCAGGAACCAATACATCCACTGATCTCTATGCCGAGAGTTCCACGCCAATCTGGAACAACACCGGCGACGAAGTCCTGCTGAAGGACGCAAGTGATAACGGTGTCGATTACGTCCAATACGACGGTGGATCTGGGGATTCTCCCCCAGCAGGCCTTACCTGGTCAGGAGACATTCCCGGAACATCGGAGGGCAATTCCCTTGCGTTGATACCGGATGGAAACGATCTCGACAACGCCGACAACTGGCTTGCCCGTTCCGGTAGCTACATTACGCAAGGATCGGCAAACCAGGGACAACCACAGCCGACATTGACGATGACCCTTCAGTATCCAGGCGGCAAGTCCTACGTGTCCACCTGTGAGACAGCGACCATACTGGTGACGGCGGAAAACAACGACCCCGCTGCCTCCGTGTACGAGGTTTCCCTTACCGCAGCCATGCCCGATGATTTCTACTACGTATCCGATGATCAGGGCGGCACCTACGATTCCGGAGCGCATACGGTTACCTGGAACGGGGATATGTCGATTCCGGCCAATAGCACCTGGAGCACAACCCTGACCTTCAAACCGAATTGCTCAGCTGGGACCGGTCAGTCGATAGGCGTCGCTGGGAGTTGGTCAGCCTACCCCGGTGCTAGTGCCAATGACTTCACCGCCGAAGACTCTGAGCCGATTACAGTGGAACAAACAGCAATCGCTGTCAGTAAGCTTGTCTACAACCAGACTTCCGGAGAAACAGTTGACGATGCAGCAGCTACAACACAGGCTGCTATCGGCGATACTGTGGTGTTTGTAATCGAGGTTAACTCCACCGGGGACGGAGATATTGTGGGAAGCGGAGCAGCCATCGCTGACGTACTAGGCCAAGGATTGTCCCTTACCTCACTAAAAGACGAGGGCGGAAATGACATCTCCTACAGCGGAACAGGAACACCGGGGGATCCCTACTCCTGGAGTACCGGCCCTATCGACCACGATTCCTCTAAGTACTACTACCTGAGCGCCAGCGTCGATGCCTGTGAAAGCTTGACAAATCTAGTCTCGTACACATGGGGCTGCGCTGATCAGCCAGGAACACCCTCCTGCGAACAGAGCGGATCTGCTTCAGCCTCCATAACCCTACTTTTAAAGGAACCCGATATCAGCTATTCCATCTCCCCCAGCCCGATCGATATTGACTACTGCAGTGGCAAAACGGTCAACGTGACGGTGACAAACGGAGATCCAATAACTCCTGATCCAGACGTCGGGACCGCCTACGGATATATCCTCACCCTGACCGGGCTGCCCAGCTCCTACACGATAGGAAATGTAACCGGAGCTACCTACGATCAGGTAAGTGGCGAGTTCACAGTGGGCGATATTTCAGCCAACTCAGAGGTTTCGTTTTCGTTCAAGCTGCAGGTAAAGGACGGCTCCTGCTCGCCGGAGGCAAACGGGACGCTCCTGTTCACTCCCCATTACCATAACGCATGCGGCGAGGAGTACTCACCTCCGGTTACCCTGGACGCATTCTCGCTTTCGGGAAGGCCAACTATCTCGATAGGAAAATCCGGACAGCCAGCAGTGGACATCAATGAAACCGGGATCTCCTACACCATCACTGTGGACTACAACGGTCCCGATAATCAACAGCTAACGATCATCGATGACTACCCAGACGTAACCGATACTGAAAACGGCTGGGGAAACTTCACCGTCTCTGACCCCGCAGGAGGGTCGGATGACGGGGACAAGATCACATGGACCAATACCTTTAATGACGGCGATACCTGGGCAAAGACGATTAGGCTCGATGCCCCTACCGACACCTGCGCAGCGGGACATGTCTATACGAATACGCTTTCCATCTCTCCTACCGTCATAAATGACTGTAACGGTTGCCCAATCCCCGGCACAGACCCAACTTCCTTTGGTATATATGTGAACAACAATGAAGAACAGGCAATTGTCGATCAGTCGAAGTCGGTGGACTACCTGAATGTCAACTCAAACGGCCTGTACACGGATGCGCAAGCCGCTGAAGATTGTACGCAAATCCAGTACATGAGGAGCGTTACCTTCAATACAGGCCCATTGGCACCCCAGACGTGGAGTGGCATCCTATTTCGCGACGACATGAATGAGGGACAGATATATGTGTCGCTCGACGCGGTGAACGTTGATGGAACCGATTACAAAAGCGCAGTTAGCGTTACAAACACATCCGGCTACCTAGAAATCGATCTCTCCGGTCTAGATGGGGCAGGAGCCCCGGTTCCGAATTCCGGCGCCCTGTTGGAGTTTGTCTACACCTTAAGCGCAGCGGACGGGGCAGAGGGCTCATTTATCGACTGGTCGCATCTCTATTTGCCCGGCTATGGCCCCGGGGAGTGCGACGGAGAGGATGAGTACAACCAGGGAGTACAGGTAACCATCTCGGAGACCAGTGTCGGCGTATCTTTATCTGTCCCAGCAATTCTCGATAAGTGTGAAACAGATACCTACACCTTAAATGTCTCCAAGACAGATTTCCAGGCATACGATGTTGTAATAACCTTTGACACAAACGGAAACTACAATTACATCCCAGGGTCCACGCAGTTTGAGTGGTTTACCGATGAATCGGCAACCCCAATCAATGCTTTTGAACCAACCCTTAATGAAGACCAGCTATCCTGGAACCTGGGTGATCTGTCAAGCGCAGGAACAATCAGCATCAACTTGATTAAGTGCTGCGAGACAACCGATACGAGCTACTCAGCAACAGCCGATTACAACGACAACTGTGACAATCAACCAGACGGAAGCGTAACCAGTCGCGACCATCAGTCCAGCGCGTCTGCGCAGGCCGGCTACCTGGCGCAGGCGGACCTGCACATTGTTGTAGAGCCTTCGTCCTACTTCACAGTCAGTGGTTACCCGCGGTTCAAGGTTTATCTGCTGAACACCGGCGATGGAACAGCCTACAATGCTTCGCTGATGCTTGATTTCAACGGTCCGTTTTCTTACAAAAGTTACAGCGCTAGCGAGGTTCCGCCCACCGGTTTCACCGGCAGTCCTGGGGACACGTCGGTAACCTGGCAGTACGATACGATACCCCCGGGGGAGAAGTCAGTTCTTATCGTTACCGGCGAGCTCACTGGCTGTGGGGCAAGTCCATCGGTAGATGGATCGGCAAGTTGGGGATGTTGCTCTCAGACAATACAGTGTCAAACCAACCTACCGGTGACCGATTCAATGGTTCTGGAGCAACCAGGGGCAAACGTGGTCATAATTGACCATACCATGAGCCCCGATCTCGTCGACTACTGCGGCGATCACGTTACATTCACCATCACGGCAAAGAACTACGGCCCGGCCGTGGCCTATCACCCTTGGCTACAGGAGACCGTTGCCGGTGGCTTGTCATACGTTTCGCAAACGGCACAATACTCCCTGGACAGGGGAACAACCTGGTCTGATTTCCCTGGTGAGTACACACACAATACCGGCCAAGAGTTTAAGTGGAGCTTCGTGGATCCCAACGACGATGGCGATGACTCCGACCACCTTCTCACCACCACAGACAACTACGGAAACTACGTGCTAGAAAGCGGTAAAACAATGTCTATCCGTTTTCAGGCGAAAATTGTAGACTGCGATGATGCAAGTGTTTTTTACTTCGGGAACCGTTACAACGAGGCCCAATCAAACTATGATATGCCGTGCAATCATACGAACACAGGCGATCCAACAGAAACCTCGCGGACGAGCATCCTAGGAATAGAAGCCGCGGAGCCACACGTATCGGTTGACTTACAGGCAAAGAACAATACTCAGGGAACAACCTTCACCAATACCGAAGTCTACGGCACAATGGGTGATGCCTTGGTATTTAGAGTCACGCTTGAAAGCGACGGTGACTACACCGCAAAGCAGGTTTATCTGGAAAACATCCTTCCAACAAACGTAACCTACACTGGATGGGCACACATCTCCGGTCAGCTGGTTTCCAAAGATGGTAACACCTGGCATGTGGATCGAGACGGAGACGACAACTGGAACGAGGACGATTCGTTCCTCAATCCCGGCGAGGGGGCCGTGTTTGAGATTTACGGGGATCTTGCTGACTGTGGAAACACAAGCGATACGGCGACCGTCCATTGGGGATGCTGTTCGACCGACCAGGGAAGCCAGTCCGATTCAGTCGACCTTGTTATCCCCAAGGAACCAATTGTTCAGATCGATGCCACGGGCTTCTCGACCTGTGGCGGTGATATCACCGTGACAATCGAAAATCCCGACCAATACAACAAAGCAGATCAGCTCAATCTAGTTGTCACCGTGCCAACCTCCGGCGACACAGACTACGCCTGGGAGTACGATCCAAGCGCGGGCGGGGCGCAGATAATCTCTAATCAGGCACACAGCTTCTCGGAAGCTGAGGAAGAGCCAGTTCTATCGGAGAATAACACTGTGCTTACCTTTGCCAGAGCCTCCGACGGCGGAAACATCACGAACGGAAACGCCTATATCGATCCGCAGGAGACGCTCACCATTACCTTTCACGTTAAGGCATCGGGAAACTTCTGTGATACAGCATTTTCAAACGATTCAACTGACCCAGATGTCGGAACAATACCCACAGACGATGCCACCGCTGATCTGGCTTACCGCGCTCCGTGCGATCAAGTCTTTTCCTTGCCCGAGGTTTCAGATACAGTAGATTCAGTTCAGCCGGATGTGGATATCATATCAGTGACTGCTACGCCCGAGCTTGCCACAAGCGGCGACCAGATCCACTGGGCAATCGTTCTGCAAAACAACGGGGACGGTAAAGCCGAAAACGTGGCGTTGGAGTCCGTTTTTGGCAGCGGGTACGACGACACGAGCGTGACCAATATAACAAACAGTGGATCCTGGAGCTCCGGATCCAATACCGTAACCTGGTCATCGATTACCCTTGATTCCCAAGAGACTGAGACCTACGAGTACGATGTGGTAATAGCTGGAACAGGAAGCCTTACTAACACTGTTACTTCTACCGGCCAGTGTCTGGATGCCGCGGGGGACCCCGTTTGCAACCACTCCTACGATCAGCTCATTGGCCAAGCAGCTGGAGTGGTCTTTGACAAGGAGATCACCAACATCAACGCCCCTGGATCGATTGACCCAGACGGAAAATCCGGGCAGGCAACGATTGGAAACCTGGTCACCTACCAGATCTTTGCGGACTATCTGGGAGATGGGGATTACCAAGACGTCACCATAACCGACGTTATACCCTCTGGGATGGAATTTGTCAGTCAATCCTCAACCAGCAATCCGCAGCTAGATGTAAGCTTTAACCAAAGCGGAAATGATCTTACCTGGACGCTCGACACTGGATCACCACCGGCATTTTCCGGTAGTACAAGCATAACGATCACCGTGAAGACACGCGTCAGGGACGATCCGTCAAACAAATGGACGCCGGAGACGATTCTTACAAATCAGGCCCATACCGATCTCACTCTTAATGGTGTCTTCTATACTCACACCAACTCCGAATACGGCTCAGCGATAACAGACGATAACGAAGTCACGGTGATCGAACCGTGGATCGCCGATGACGAAAGCCATGCCAAGACCTCCAGCCCGGCCTGCGACAGTGCCGATCACACAGGAACCCCCGTGGAGGCGACCAATACAATCGACTACACGTTCACTGCCAAGAATACCGGCAC
>CAZKFV010000091.1:0-25445 GCA_964552295.1 uncultured Thermotogae bacterium
TCCAAGCCCAGAGCATCGCTTGAAGAATCAGCTTTGTGGGCATCCAGGTAGCTTTCAGCCACGGACACCTGCGACCCTTGACGAGCAATCAAATCCCCACAAATTGGAACATCTGATGCAGCCGTCTTTCCTATATGAATGGCGATAGGGTAGAAACCCGCGCGCTCCCGTAGTTCGAGGTACACGCGGCACATTTTAGCTACTCGCTGATGAATCATGGTTTGCTTCCCCGCAATCTCGCTTTCAAACCACAAAAATCCATGTCTGAGAACCTCTGAAGTAGCATTCGTAATCGGATAGACGGATTCAAGACGCGCTGGAACAATCAGCCCTGCCACTAAGCAAGAAAAACACCAAAAATGAAGACGCGACCCCATCAGACTCCGTTTTACAAGACAACCGTATCTTTACCCTGTGGAATAAGCCCCTGAGAATTTATTCCACAGGGTGAACCTCCTGTTTAGCCAACATTTTTGATGACAAGATATGGGGGCTTGACAACGATTAACCATAATAGTATACTTGTATGGTAGGTGCAAGCATTTACTTACCATAAGGGAGGTAGTAAGATGACAACTTCCAAGAAGGCGCTCATAGCAGTTATGATATCGTGCCTGCTTACCTTCACAACGACAGGTAGTCGCGGGCTGTTAGGTCCCTGTCTCGCAGCAGAAGCAGCAGACGTAGCAGTCTTTCCAGTAGCAAGTGAAGCAGCCTCATCCGTGGTCCTACCAAAGGGGACTGAAATCTCGGACGCTCAGCTCTTGGAGTCTGAAGGCGATTCGTTCCTGGTTTATGCCGTAGCGGGTGGAGCAGTCGCAGTCACTTCATACCTGGTCATACAGATAACGCATCATCAGCCTGTCCACTGGTACACGGCTCTGTCACTCTTCTTCATAGGCGCTTTTTCTGGCGGGGCGATGGGATATACTGGGGGCGGATGGTGAACGCAGGCCGTCCTCATTCGCCAGGCCCTAGACAGAGCAGTAAGTCGTCCTATGTCGATCGGAGAGCAATTCTCAAGGGAATCATATTTGCAGCCGTTGTCTTCGTGGCTACCGTTATTGGCTTCGGCGCCGCGGCAGTAATGGAAGGCAATCCTTTTTTGAAGGGGCTCATGAATGCGCTTGACAATAGCTGGCCTGCGTGGGCTGCCGTGATCCTGATCTTCCTGCTTGGTGCAGGGTTCATAACTTGTGTTGAGTGGCGCCGCAACGTGAAATCCAACAGACGCTAATGAAGGTGTTGCAGTTTCATTGCCGACTTGTCGCAGGAGTAGCGCTTTCTTTTGTCTTTGCGATTAACTCGGCTGCAGCACTGCCCGCAACATGGCGAACGCTGAGGTACGACGGCGTTGTAGAGCAGTCCAAAGAATTTAACTGTGGGGCGGCAGCGGTGGCGACGTTGCTAAAGTACTTCTATAACATCGAAGCATCAGAAGATGAGGTCATGAACCTTGCGCTTGCCTCCATGGAATCACGGGGTGTGAGGCTCTTTGATGGACAAGGCCTCACGGCATATGACCTCAAAGCGGCGCTTGGTACCAAAGGGGTAGCTAGCAGGGGGTTTCTGGTTAAGCCAGCAGCATTGCACGATTACTTCGCGCGTGGAGGGTTGCCGGTGATCATTCACCTTACCAAACCGCAAAAACACTTTGAGGTCGCAGTGGGGATGATCGAAGATCACATCGTGATAGCTGACCCGTCCTGGGGTAGAAGTGTGTTTCCTCTGACGGAATTGGCGGAACAACGTGGCTATACTGGTGTTGTATTAGTTCCAATCCCGTCTTCTGAGACTGTCTCTCAGGTCGCTGCTAGGCAGAAGAATGTCTTAAATTGGGCTGAGCATCAGCTTGCAAGACTCAGTCAGTTGCGGGAATCGTTGCCATGAGGGTAGTTACTGTGCTTCTCCTGGTGGTGTGCGTCTCGAGTATCGGGTTTGCGCAGACGTCATTCCAACCACTGAAACGATCTGAGGACGTTCTTGGTCAGTACATGCTGCAATTGAGTTTGGGATATGTTCCCTCCGGCCAGGACGGGTTTGATGTTGATGATTCCGGACAGCCATATTCTTACACCCGCTTTTCTCAACAACGACATGTCGGGGTTTCCGGCACTCTGGTCTTGGCGGGCGGATGGAAATTGGGACTCGATCTTGCCAATGTCAGTACCAGTACGGAAGAGCTACGAAAATATCTCGACCAAGAAGCGGAAGTGGGTTTCACACGTAACGACTCCTCATACTCAGTCTCTTACGAGTATCGCCTTGATGAGAAAAATATATGGGATCCTCGAATCTCTTTGTCGTTGGGATATCCGTGGCGAGGAGGAATCGAAGTATCGGCAAGCCTCATCAGAGATCCAACGGTCTTGGCCGGAAGTGTGAGCATGCTTAGCCAAGCTGAAGAGCCTCGAAACTGGCTTTTGTTTTCATTGGGAGCTGGATTTGTGGCTAACTCTTTGATCAGCTTGAGTGCATCGGCGAGTGTTATGATACCGACACACAGAGTAGGACTACCTATTACCACTGTTGGCCTGCGCGCTACCTATAGACTTGATTCCCAGAACAAGAGAGAAGCGGCAGTGCACACGACTCTGAATATACAAGGAGAAGTACCGCAGTTAATGATTGAGGCAAAGATGAGTTGGAACGGTCCGTAGCGGACTTCAGGCAACTGCGATCCATTGACGAGTAGAGGCATGTCTTTCGTTGTGGGTGATGCTCATGATCCCGAAGGCCAGAAAGGGAATACCGGTGTAGTTCTTATCGAGAAGCCGGGAGCTGTAGTGATGACCTAATGCGCGGCGTTGACGGATCTTTCGTCACCACCTATAATTATTCTTACTTGGCGGCGTAGCCAAGCGGAAAGGCAAGGGACTGCAAATCCCTGATTCAGCGGTTCGAATCCGCTCGCCGCCTCTTGCTGAGGGTGGTTAGCTCAGTTGGGAGAGCGCATGCTTGACGTGCATGAGGCCAGAGGTTCGAGTCCTCTACCACCCACCAGCTTCTCCCCCCTTTTCACCGCCTGTGGAGGTATCTCAGATGCAACGCGCGCGAGACTTAATAAAGCCTTATCTAGCTAAAGAAGGTGTTGTTGGTATTTATGTTGTTGGCTCCGCTACCCGTCCGTTTCGCGATGAACTGTCCGATTATGACATAGAAGTGATCGTTACCGATGATGTATACGATGAGCTTCCTGATGACCAAAAACATGTTTTTGTTATAGAGGAAGGTCCGCCGCGCCGCGTCGATCACGAGTTCTATTTGAGGCCTTGGAGCGAGCTAACCGGCATGTTTTACTCCACGCGAGATCTGTCTCATTACCCTTACCAGCACGCGGTTGTTCTACACGATCCGAGTGGAGACCTAACAGATGCGGTTAAGAGGCTTGCTGAGTTGCCCCATAGCATAAGGCGTGCTCGCATAAGGGTCCATTTCCTGGAGTTTATCACTTCACTTAGACGAGCCAGCAAAGAGAGCAAGCGTAAGGCGGGATTTGACCTTCAGCTCATATACTGCGAGGCGCTTATCGCTTTAACCAAGGTCTTGTTCTTGGTTATGGGTTCATGGCCAGCAGGTCGTCACTGGAGCAGGGAAGAGCTGTTCATTCTAGGCATAGATTCAAGTTTTGTCGATATGATTAGCGACGTGTTTTCTTCTCCGACGGGGCGGAATATGGCTAGGCTTGAAACCGAGGTTAGAAAATGGTTGGTCGATAAAGGTGAGTTGCTAAACGATTGTGGGGACGAGGCTTTTGGGGACGCTTATAAACGACTCGTTTCTTGGGCATACTTGACACCCGAGGGTAAGAAGGCATTTGAACATTGGGCCTCGAGATGAGTGGAAGGTAAAACATTTCATCTGCTACCATAGAACCTGATCAGCGGTTATTATAGAATTTGCGATAGCGGCTTGAGAAGGAGGATTTTGTGGATATCGTGGCACTTAAGAAGAAGAGCAACGAGTTGCGTGGTGATGTGCTGCAGATGGTGAGCCATGCCAACTCTGGTCACCCTGGAGGGGCAATGGGAATGGCAGATGTCCTTACAGTCCTATATTATCGCTATTTGCACCATGATCCTCAGCACCCAGAATGGCCGGATAGGGATCGTTTCCTTCTTTCTAACGGACACA
The DNA here is from genome assembly GCA_964552295.1 of uncultured Thermotogae bacterium. GTDB lineage: Bacteria > Bipolaricaulota > Bipolaricaulia > UBA7950 > UBA9294 > M55B144. The sequence goes on from CAZKFV010000091.1 coordinate 4,135, forward strand.
CTTGCCCGATACTTTATGCAATACTTGCTGATTTAGGTTACTTTCCCCGCGCACAGCTGTGGAAGCTGCGCAAGCTTGGTGGCCTACTGCAGGGCCATCCATCAACTGCATGGAGCATCCCAGGCGTAGAGCTATCCAGCGGGTCTCTGGGAAACGGTCTCTCTGTCGGAGTTGGGATGGCGCTTGCTGCTAAGCTGTCTGGAAAAGACAGCCGTATCTATTGCTCTATATCCGATGCAGAGTGTCAGGAGGGGCAGCCGTGGGAGGCTGCAACCGCTGCTGTGCACCATGGCGTGGATAATCTATGCGGCATTTTGGACTGGAATATGTGTCAGATTGATGGCCATACAACCCACGTTATGGATGTTGGGAATCTTGGCGAGAAGTTTAGGAGCTTCGGTTGGAACGTGCATGAAGTAGCCGGCGACGACTATGAGACAGTCATAAGCGCATTCGACGCATTTATCGCAAGCCGGGGCACTGGAAGGCCTACCATCATTGCATCCCACAATGTTCTGGGGAAAGGTGTCTCTTTCATGGAGAACGATCCCAGTTGGCATCACGGCGCTCTTTCCAAAAAGCAGCTGGTGCAAGCCTTTGCTGAACTGGGATTAGGAGAGCCAAACTGGGAAGAGCTGGAGACCTAGCCTTGGTATCATATCAGGTGGAGACAGAATTGAAGGAAGCTTTCGAGAACAATCCGATCTGTCAGATGCTCGGAATTGCTTATCCTATTTTCTTGGGAGGGATGGCAAACGTGTCTCGAGCCCCTCTTGTCACAGCGGTGTCAAACGCTGGTGGGATGGGAATAATTGGCTCTGGAGGGATGTCGCCAGGAGAGCTTCGCGAACAGATCGCAGCGGTTCGTGATGGGACAGATAAGCCTTTTGGCGTTAACTTGATGCTTATGGATCCAAATATTGAGTTACAGCTTGAGGTTGTGTTGCATGAACATGTGGCTCTTGTGACGACGGGCGCTGGTAATCCCGCACCGTATATGGAAAGGCTGAAGAAAGTTGGTACAAAAGTCTTTCCAGTGGTACCAGCCGTTTCTCTAGCGCGCCGGATGGAGCGCTCTGGGGCAGACGGGATAATCGCTGAGGGAACAGAGTCTGGCGGACATGTGGGCGAGGTGACTACCTTGGTTTTGGTCCCCCAAGTTGTTGATGCAGTTAGCATTCCGGTGGTAGCTGCTGGAGGAATAGCAGACGGGCGAGGCCTGGCTGCCGCGATTGTGCTTGGAGCGCGTGGGGTGCAGATGGGAACACGCTTCCTTGCCTCAACAGAAGCACCTGTTCATGATAACTTTAAGAACGCTGTGATAAAGGCGAACGAACGGGCGACGATGGTTACCGGGAGGATACTAGGCGCGCCGGTACGTACTATAGCTAATAGCATGAGCAAGAAATTCGCTCTTTACGAGCATGAAAACCGGCCGCGCGAGGAGTTTGAGGCCTTGGCGGTTGGTGGCTTGCGACGTGCTGTGTATGACGGGGATCTCGAGAATGGATCGTTGATGGCCGGACAGATAAGTGGAATGATAGATGAGATTGAACCAGTGGGAGAAATTATCAAGAAGATGGTCTCCACTGCTCGTTCGCTCCTTCTGGGGGGGAGGCTGTGAGACGTGGTCGTTGCCAACGAGAAAGCGCTGCACGACCTAGAGTTTGACCGCTTGAAGGAAGTTCTGAGAGAGTACGCTTCTTCGTCGATTGGACGTCAGGCGGTTGCTTCCCTTGAACCGTTGAGCGATCGCCAAGTTATCGTAGCTGGGATAGCCGAGGTCAACGAGGCAATATCATATCTCAATCGTTATTCTCGTTTTTCGCTTGGTGGAGTGGAGGACCTTAGCCCTCTTCTTTCGCGTGCTGAAGAGCATTCATTGCTTGAGGGTGAACACCTGCTTCTGGTCTCGAAGACTATCGATGCCACTCAGCAGATCCGAGCTAGGTTGAGCTCTGCGGAAGAGATAGTGGTCCTCAAGAGGTATGTAAACAGTCTTTCTGATGGCTCGTTGCTTTCTAAACGCATCAATCGGGCCATTGACGAGTCAGGTCAGGTGAGGGATGATGCCTCTCCGGCACTGCGAAGCCTGATAGGGAAGTACCGAACCCTTGAAGCACGCTTAGAGAAGAAGCTGCGTGCGACAATAGATAAGAACGCTGAGCTGATAAGCGATCCCGTTATCACGCGTCGTAACGGACGCTTGGTTATCCCCATCCGGAGCGGAGCTGTGGGCGAGATGCAGGTTATTGTGCATGACAGGTCCGCTACTGGACAAACGTTATATGCTGAGCCAAGCGATCTTGTTTCTGAGAACAACGCGCTTGCGCAGCTATCGGGCGAGATCGCTGACGAGCGTGTACGCATCCTTAGGGAGCTGACAGAGGCGTTTGTTGAAAAGAGTAGGCCTCTTCTACATGATCGATTGATCTTGGCTCATCTTGATTGCGTATTTGCGCGCGCTTCTTATGCTGTTTTGAATCGCTGTTCTTTTCCAAATCCTTCTAACCGCGTGTTGCTTCGGGACGCGCGTCATCCGTTGCTGAATGTCAGCAAGGTAGTTCCGATCTCGCTTTCCATGGATGAGCGGTCAAGGGTAATCGTGATAACGGGACCAAATACCGGTGGAAAGACAGTCACCCTGAAGACGATAGGACTGCTAACATTGATGACACAAGCTGTCATTCCTATTCCGGCGTCTGCGGATTCAGAAATTCGTGTTGTCTCCAAGATTCGCACTGATATGGGGGACGAGCAATCTATATCACAGAATCTGTCAACGTTCTCCGCTCACATGAAAAATATTGTTTCTATTCTACGCGAGGCTGACGATGAATCACTGATACTTCTGGATGAGCTTGGTGCGGGAACAGATCCGCAGGAAGGTGCGGCTCTTGGTTTGTCAATACTTGAGGCGCTTCTGGAGCGTGAATCTTACGTTGCTGTTTCTACACACCTCACACCCCTTAAGTTTTTCGCTATCCGTCATCCTGAAGTGAAGACCGCATCCATGGAATTTGATCTGCGCACCCTGTCGCCAACATTTCGAGTTATAGAGGGGGTCCCTGGAAAGAGCAACGCTTTTGTGATTGCAGAGAAGTTTGGCCTTTCCCCAAACCTTGTCAATAGAGCTCGTCTTTTTCTTTCTAAGGGAGAAATCCGTGCTGAGGACATCATCGATCAGCTTCAACGAGAGCGGGAAATGATGCTTCAATATCGTCAAAAAGCTGAGAAGGAGCTTGCTGCAACTGAAAGGTTAAGGCTGGACTACCAGAAGAAGATGGATTCCTTCGAACAAGAAAAACAGAGCACCCTTTCATCCAGGGTAAGGCAGTTAGATGAATTTCTCCGTAGCAGTCAGGCGGAAGTTGAAGAGCTGCTTGCCCAAATAAACACCACCAGAGATGAACAGCAGGCACGTGCGGGATATCGTGAATTGGTAAGCGTTCGTGAAGAATTGCGCGACAAGGCTGATGCATTTGATAAGAAAGAGGGCTTAGGATATCCAGCGCCTGAGATTTTGCATGTGGGACAAACAGTTCATGTACGCAGCGTTGATGCTGATGGCCAGATCATGAGCGTTTTGCCCCATGGAAAGCTGAGGGTTGATGTGTCTGGAATACACCTTTCTACGGACATAACTGATATTGAGGTAACAGATGAAAAAAGGGCCCAGCGCAGAAGGGAACGATCCGCGCAAGTAAGCACATGGCCTTCTAACACGGTCTCATTACAACTTAATGTGCGAGGGATGACTGTGGCTGAAGCGCTGCATGAGGTAGAAACATACTTAGATAAGCTGCTTTTGTCGGATATCAAACACGCCAGCATTCTTCATGGTAAGGGCACAGGTGCACTGCGGGATGCCGTACGGGGTTATTTGGCTTCCAGTCGGTTCATTTCCTCATATGGGCCAGGAACGCCACGAGAGGGAGGGGAGGGGATAACAGTTTTCACTATAGCTGGAGGGTGATCTGTGCGATCATGTGGTTTGGATTGAAACCAGAGACGGTTTTGGCTAACATCGGTTATACATCAGCCTAAGAAAGAGGGTGCCGAGGGTGGAGATAACAAAGATAGAGATCCGGCCGATGCACAACGAAGGGAATTTGAAGGCCTTTTGTTCGGTCATTTTTGATGAGGTTTTTATTGTTCATAGTGTGAAGGTTATTCAGGGCAAGGAAGATCTCTTTGTTGCTATGCCCAGCCGAGAAGTAAAGAGCGGGGAGTTTCGGGATACCGCTCACCCTATTGATAATGCCTTCCGATTGAAGTTAGAAAGAGTTATTTTGAAAAGATACAGGGAAGTTGTTGGAGAACAAAAAACAGAGCTACTCTCAGGCAATCTTCCAACGGAAGATCTGGTCTTTTAGGGCGTAGCCAAGCGGTAAGGCAACGGCCTTTGGAGCCGTGATCGGAGGTTCGAATCCTCCCGCCCTAATTTCGTCCGGACGGATCAGCCAAAGTCGTTTGCACGGTTATAGTGATGCATCCTGAACGCAGCAAGGGATGTTTCTGATTTGTTTTGCATATCTTCGGGAAAGCCTTGCTTTGATATGCAAACGCGCTGCTGGTCACGCTAGTCAAAACTTGTATCCTAACCAAGATCGGTCTTTGCTATGGATCATAGTAGGCTACTGGTTTCCTGTTAGGCCTTTGGTTGTGATTAGAATTTGTCAGTTTCTGAGTTTTGTATGATTGTCAATATTATGGTGCGGGCGTACACTTCTGTGTAGTGAGGGAAATGGTCCTTTTGCACGTAACAGGCGTAGAGAGGTTGCGATCATGAATGTGTTATTGATACTTGGCATTCTACTTACTGCGGGGATAGTGCTGGGGGAAGCAGGAGAAAGGCTGGGCTTACCGCGAGTGACTGGTTATATCTTGGCGGGAATTATCCTAAATCCCGATATTTTCCCTCTTGTATCCACATCGTTTATTCAGTCATCGGAATCTATTACCAACATCTCTTTAGCACTTCTCACTTTCTCAGTTGGCGGCACGCTAGCATTAGGGCCATTGAAAGAACTTGGTAAGGGGATTGCGTTCATCGCTCTCGGCGAAGCGGAGCTATCGGCCCTACTAGTTACTGCTGGTTCTTTGCTTGTTCTTCCTCTGATTGTTCATATTCAGGGCGCTACTTTTCTCTCTACGTACCTGCCCTTAGGCCTTCTGTTAGGAGCTCTTGCTTCTCCTACCGATCCTTCAGCCACCCTGGCAGTAGTGCACCAGTACAAGGCAAAAGGGAAAGTAACGTTTAGTATAATGGGCGTAGCCGCGCTTGACGATGCGTTGGGGATAATTAATTTCAGTCTTGCGACTGCCATTGCGGCGATCTTTGCATCTAGTACCTCCATGAACGCGGGGGCTCTTTTCAGTCCCCTTATAGGCATAGCCGTTTCTATTGCGCTTGGTGTATCATGTGGGTTGCTCTTTCACTTTGCTACAGTACCGCTACGAAATGTACCAGAGGGACTGTATATTGCCATAATAATGGCCATCCTTTCGGTTTGTTACGGGCTTGCTACGCTTCTGAATATTGACCAACTACTGGCCACAATGACGGTAGGGATTACTGTGGTGAACTTCGGGCGGCATAGAGATCGTATCTTTCGTCTTATTGAAGAGTACGCTGAGCCTTTGGTTTTTGTGCTTTTCTTCACTATCAGTGGCATGTACCTGGATTTTGGTATATTGGCCAAGTTCTTTCCTTTTGTATTGCTCTTTGTTGTGTTCCGGGCTATGGGTAAGCTTGGTGGTGCTTTTGCTGGAGCCTTTCTTGCTCGCACATCGAGAAATGTGCGGCGCTACACGGGCTGGGGGCTTCTATCCCAAGGAGGTATAGTTATCGGCCTTGCCTTAATAATGAGGCAGAATTCAGCTTTTGTTGACATAAGCAACATTATTGTAAGCGTAACAATTGGGGCAACGGTCATTCATGAACTGATAGGACCAATCACCTCAAAGCTTGCACTGCAGAAGGCGGGAGAGCTTCCTGATTTGAGACACTCAGAGGGTGATCAGTGATAAGTAGGCCCCGCTTTCTTACGGCGGGGCCGATCTAGCATTAATTTGCGTCTTGTTTGTCCATACTGTCAAGCTCTCGGTTAATATTATCCAAAGCTACCTTTAGCTCATCTGCCTGAGCACGTAATGCACTTGCTCGCGCTTTCGGATCAGAGGTATATGTGGGAGGTACATAAGCAGCGCCGTAACCCCAACCCCAGGCAGCACCTCTTCCGAAGCCACGGCCGAAGCCTGAGCCCCAGCCAAATCCAGCGCCACGTCCACCCCAATTATTCATGTAGCCGGGCATATTACTTCCACTGCAGTATCCAAGGCCACGACCGGTCCTTGGACCGACGCCTCGTGGTCCTGTACGATCTCCAAATGGCATGATTCACCTCCATAAAAACATTTGTGGCATATGCACAGTATATGACGGCCAACGGCTCATGTCAAGGACGCCTGGTTTAAGGTGCCTGATGGTGGATTATGCGCTACATTCAGCTATCACTGGTTAGGTACTGGTATTCGTCGCTTGGGCAAACCAGGAAGTGGCGGGTATTCTTGGGTGCAAGGTATATACGCCGAATGCATCATCTTCATAGCTTCGGCTCCATAAAGCATCTTATGTCGTGCAGGATATTTGCTTCATTGGTTTCCTAACTCGATCTCTGTAGTCGTGGGAGCGTAGCGGAGTACGGCCTCAGGAAACGCAAGGATAGAAGTGTATAACCATACTTGACCGCTGCTGCGTTCTATACCTATTCGCAGACAGTCACAGAAATCATGGAACAGGCCAAAACTGTTATCAGTCCAAGTTTGTGTGGAAGTGTCCAACTTACCACTTAAGCTTATTCCCCATCCTTCTTTGTACAGTATCTCGGCTTGAAGGCTGAGGACTACAAGCTCGACTGAGTTGACATCAAAATCACAGGCAATAGAGATTTTCCCTCGCTCGGCGCTTTGTGCCTTTACACCCAGAGTAGAGGTTTCAAACTTTCTACTGATAGCATCATATGGGACACTCCACTCAATGGCCATGTTTTCAAATTTGGCACGTCCCCTGAGCTGCATTCCGGTAAACGAGGCGGAAGTAATGTCGTAAGTCGCGTCCAAAAAGAGCTTGGGGCCAGGGCAGAGACTAATTCCTATCTCCAACGGGTCAAAGGTAGTACTAAGCAGATCAATTCCGGTTTTCACCTTTAGAGAAAGATCACCTGTTCCTGCAAAGTTAAAGGCAATGTGATTTTCCTCCACGAGATGATCATAGACAAAGGGGCTTTCACCATTGATCTCGCGATAAGAATAGGCGGCGTTCATTCCAGGACGTGATAGGGAAAGCGAAATACTGTGTGCCTCTCGGCGACGTGTCGTACCTCCTTCGTAACTTGTCAATCGTAATGACCCGCTAGAAGCGAGGCTGAACCCCAGCAGGTTGATCGGACTGAGGCGCATTGTTATGGACACATCTGCGCGTAGATGAGAAGCCGCAAGCATATTCTCTTCCCACTCTCGAAACCAACCTACACTGATGCTAGGAGTAAAGCTCAAATCGCCCCAGGTGTATGCCGAACGGCTAAGAGTTATTTCTGGTAGGCGTTCATCTATGCGCGCCTCTTTTTGGTCCTCCTCATCATTTTCTTCCTCATCTTCCTCTCTATTTATGGTGCGAGAGGTGTTAATGGATAAATTCCATGTTTCGATAGACCCGCCGGTGGAGGAGGAAAAGGTCAGCTGGCGGGCTCCTGCTACATCGCTGTAGGACACGCTGCCTGTTATCTTCCAGTTATGTGGAAGATCCGAGGTATGCGTAAGGGAGAATTCGACTTTGCTGTCTCCGACCTTGGCGGGAAAGTAGTAGCCCTTCATTGACCCGCTGTGGCCTGCGACAGCGTAACGTAAGATTGTCCCCAGCCCAATTTCTTGGAATCTTGTAAAGTAGTCGAATAATACAGCGCCATAGTTATCTTTGTTTAAGAAAAATGGAATATTCCACTTGAAAAACCAGCCACGGAGGCTGCTGTTGCCAATTGATGGAAACAGTGGGCTATCCATGGTTTCTTTTAGGGGTTGTACGTAAACAGGAAGCCAGAAGACCCTTACTCCGAATGAACGAACTGTCAGGTTGAAGGCCACGATCAATTGATTCGGATAAAGGATAAAACTTGCTGTCTCAATAGAATATGGTTGTTCTTCAGTTTCCCGATCGCAGCAGTCGCAAGTTGTTAAGATAGCGTCAGACATATTTATCTGTGAGATCGTTCCATCTTTGTTGTACTTGATCGTTCCTTGGGATCCACGGTATATGAGGGTTTGCTTCTCGCCGTCTGAGTTGATGAAGCTGCTTTTACCATTGAACGCATTAGCGGTTGCCTCTTGTGTGCCCAAAGCCTGATCTTCATAAGACAGAACAGCAGAGATGCGCTCACCTGAAAGGGTGAAGTTCTCCTCTACCTTCAAGTCCACGTTACCCTCTGCTTGAAGTTGCCATCTTCCGTTTTCTCCTTTATCGACCATAGCGCTATTGGCCGAAAGGGATGTTTTCCCGTAGGCAAGGTGTACGTTGCCGTGTGCCGTGACGTGGCGATAGTCTGAGGAGATAATGATTGAATCACTTCTTAGATTCAGGGCGGTAGTTTCACTGGCTGTTTGCAGAGCTTGGTTGACGTCGCCCTCGGCAACTGGCGGATTCTGTGCGTGAGCGAAGGTGGCAAAGAATAGCATCATTATGAAGAAGGGCATAACCCTCTTAATCTGCTTCCACAAATAGCTGCACCTAAGCCGATCCAGAGCCATGAAGAGAGCGATTCCTATTGCGCCGAAGATGATATCGGGAAGCCAGGCCCCAAGCGGCGGAGAGATGATCCCCCTTCGTCCAAGGGTCTGTGTCCAGAGCAGCGATCCTTGAAAGAGGCCTACCAGTAGGAAACCTATAACAATTCCCACGGCACGGCTTCTCCACGCGAAGATCAAGCTTGCGGCACCGCCAAAGAGCACGAAAACTATAGTTGCAACGGGCATCGCTACTTTCAGGTTGCACTCGACAATTAGATCGTCTACTGCGGATCCGCTCTTGCTAAGGAGCGCAATTTGGTCGCGTAGTTCTCCAATTGTCATCTCTGACGGGGTTCGCGAGCCAAACAGGAACTGCGAGTCAAGCTGCCCAGTGGCTATATCAAGTGAGGAGAAACTGCCGCTGTAGATTAGGCCTCCGTCATGATCGTAGCCGTACACTTTGCCATCGTTGAGGGACCATGAGCTTCCTTTCCACAGCCCAGTTTGGGCGGTGATTATTATCACCGTGGCGTCTGACTGCGGAAAAAGATCTCCGGTAACATCGTAGACAATAATATCTTCCAAGGCTTGGGTTTTCTCATTGTAATTACGCATGTAGAAAAACTCCCCTTCTTCACCTTTGAAGAACGTGTTTGCCCTTACGTGCGGCACGCCACCACGGAAGATTATGGACCGCAGCGTTTGCTGATAGAGATGCTCTGAGGTAGGTACTGCCCAGTTGTACAAAGCGAAATCTGCCCCGGCCAAAAAGGTTGCTGCAATGACTAGTGGCAGAAGCAGACGGCGCAGGGAGATCCCGGCAGCCTGGAACGCGATTACCTCTCTGTCGTGCACCAGCCTTCCTAAGCCAAGAAAAGTGGCGAACAGACCGCTTACAGGCAAGGCCAGTACTAAGAGGCTTGGAAGCTTTAGTAGCAGTAAGTTAATGAGAGAGCCTATACCCACCCCGCGATCGACCATCAGATCGGAGAGCGAAAGGATCAAGTTGAGAAGAATGAATAGTAGCAGCCCACTAAGTGAGACTAGAAACGGGCCCACCATCTCAGAAAGGATGTACCGGTCACAGCGATGAATCATCATTTTCGCATCGATGATACGCGATATGTTCTCTAGCGCCTAATGGGCGGTAGAGGATGTGCCAAAATCTGAGCCTGATTACCGTTGATACGCCCTGAGAGATAAAGTATATTGAGAATGGTTGCTATGAGTAAACTCCTGTATGTAGAGACTTGGGGATGCCAAATGAATATTCATCAATCGGAAGGGATTGTAGGCGTCCTTGAAGCTAATGGTTATACCTTAACCGGGTCACTAGCGGATGCGGATGTTGTCATATTAAACACTTGCATGGTTAGACAGAAGGCTGAGGAGAAAGTCTACGGTCGGATCGGTGCGGTGATTGAGGAGAAGCGCAAGCGCAAAGTCCTCCTTGGGGTGGGAGGATGTCTCGCGCAGGTCAGAGGGGAGAATCTTCTAAGGAGGTTTAGAGCGATTGACTTTCTTTTTGGATCAAGTGACCTTGGGTCATTACCCCAGGTTGTAAAACAAGCAGAAAATGCGGAGGGCCGCAAAGTGTTCCACCTTCCTTCCCCACTTGGCATCGATGATGTAGCTTATAGCAGAAGTAGCTCAGTGACGGCTATGGTCACCATAACGCAAGGATGTTCTAACTTTTGCTCTTATTGTATTGTTCCGAGAGCCCGAGGGCCGCTTAGAAGTCGAGATCCAGATAGCATCTTGCGTGAGGTGGAAAAACTGACTCATGCTGGTTACTCAGAGGTACTACTTCTTGGGCAAAATGTCGATTCCTACGGTACGGACCAACCGCGATATGGAAACTTTGCTGGCTTACTAGGTAAGATCGCTGATATAGGTACTCCACGTATTCGCTTCACAAGTTCACATCCCAAAGATATGACTTTAGAAGTTTTGGAACAGATAGCCTCGCGTGAGAACATTTGCAATCACATACATCTTGCCTGTCAATCGGGCAGCGACCTGATTCTGGCAGATATGAACCGTGGATACTCACGGGATGATTACCTTTCGATCTTGCAGGCTGCTCGCAGACTAGTTCCTGGGATCAATATAACTACTGATATCATTGTTGGGTATCCTGGAGAGACTGAAAGCGATTTCGCGGAAACCCTAGACTTGATTCGGCGGGCACGTTTTGGCTCAATTTTTGTCGCTATGTACTCGCCGCGGCCTAACACTAGGAGTAGCTTTCTCAACGATGATGTGTCTTTGGAATTGAAGAAGGATCGCTTGCATCGGGTTCTTGATCTGCAACGACAGATTGCATTTTCTCAAAACCGGAGTTGTATTGGAAAACAATTAGAAGTGCTCATTGAAGGGAGTACCAATGATGGTAAGCCCCACGGGCGAACAGATACTCATCGTACTGTAGTAGTTGAGGGGGAAGGAAAGATGGGCGAGTTCGTGCCCGTATTAATAGAGGAGGCAACAGCGGCCGCCTTGGCTGGAAGGCGCGTGAATTCTCTGGTTCCAGAAGGAGCAAGATGATCGTTACAGTAACACCTAATCCAGCGGTTGACAAGATCTACTGGGTTGATCGACTGAAGATGGCAAAGGAAATCCAAGATGAGTTCATGACGCGCGCGACCAGGAGCCACACGTCTGCCGGCGGTAAAGGAGTAAACACAAGTATCTTCCTTTCACGCCTAGGGGTGGAGAACGTGGCGATGGGCTTCGTAGGCGGGCATGTGGGGCACATTGTCGTGCGGGACTTGCGTAACGAAGGAGTTACAACTAACTTCGTGTGGATAAGGGGAGAAACCCGTACAAACGTTGTCGTACTGGAACAAGGGCACGAGTATGTACCGATAATGATCGATGAACCGGGTCCGGCTGTCACAAAGGAGGAGATCGATCGTCTTCTCCGCCGCTACAAGAGGATGCTAAAACGATCTACTTGGGTTATTCTTGCGGGCAGCCTTCCACCTGGCGTCAGCGCAGACCTGTACAAAGATCTAACTGAGCTGGCAGCAGAGGCGGGAAAGAAGGTGGTTATAAGTGCGGGACAGCACGAATTGGCCCGTGGCCTTCTAGGTAAACCATATATTGTTAAGCCAGATATCAGGGTAACACCGTTTTTCGAAGGGCAGCCACTCACTACGCGGAGCGAGATTATTGACGCAGGAGAGAAGATTGTTGCTAGGGGGGTAGATGTTTTCATCGTCTCCCACGAGGTTACAGGGGATATTGCAATAACCAAAGATGGAATATGGGAGATATCAGCACCCGTCAAAACCACGGAGTTTAAGAATTTCGTTGGCGCTGATGACGCGTTGCTGGGCGGAATAGTGTACATGTTAGATAAGGGTGAAACCCTGACGGATGCGCTTCGCTTTGGCATGGCAGCGGGAGTTGCAAGTGCTGAAAGCGGTCATAAGATCTGCTCCGACCTAAACCAAATTGGCAAGTATATGGAGACGGTCTCTATCAACAAGCTATAACAGGAGGCTTCCAGAATGAAGGTGCGCGACATAATGACCAAGGATCTGACATCGTGTGAAAAGGATGCTACAATCCGCGAATTGATCTTTATCCTGGATAGCTCTGGTGTTCCGAATATGGCTATCGTTGATGAGGAGGATAAGGTTATCGGCTTCATATCCGAAAAGGATATTATCAGAGCGTGTTTGCCTGGTTACTTCGATATGCTTCACACGGCGTCATTTATCCCCGACATGAATCAGATCTCAAAAAAATTAGAGCAGATCTCTGATGACCCAGTTGAGAAGCATATGAGGCGCGACATAATTAAGGTTAATGAGGATGACGACGACCTGCAGGCAGCTGAGATCATAATCCGAAAGAACGTGAAGAATCTCCCCGTCTTGGACAGGGAAGGCCATTTAGTGGGGCAGGTAAAGAGGATTGACCTTCTCCGACATCTCGTCTGATGAGATGGATATTCCTTGGAAAAAAATCGGCCTAGGAAGGGTTCTGGTTCTTTCAGATGAACGGACGGCTCTATTTGTAAACGGGCGTCGTACATCGTCTGGTGGTTCAAACTTAGAAGGCTGCGCGAAGATTGCCTATCTTGGCGATGACCATACGCTGGATGTGCGTTTGTTGGCCCGCACAATTCACCCGACGCTTTCTGGGCATTCGCTTGCCAATCTTTACCAATATTACGGCATAGAAAGAAAAGAGGGGCCAGAGAAGTTCTTCCTTCTTTTCTCAAAATTGATTAGGGATTGTCTCAAACTGCCTCCCGATCTTTTGTCACTTCTTTCGGACATTCTCTCAAACCCAAACAGCGACTTACTAAGCAGTATGATCCAGTTTACGAAAGTGCCGTGTGATCAGGGGACAGAAAAACCATCCCCCTTTAATGCGCAGCTAGGTGAATCTCTTGACGGTGCATTTGTGCCTGATGGTCCACTGGCTCAGGACATGCCGGGATTTGAAGTACGCGAAGGACAGAGAGAGATGTCGAGGCGTGTGCTGGAAACGCTAGAGGAAGGAGGGACAACAGCAGTAGAGGCGGGGGCAGGTACTGGAAAAACCTTTGCCTACCTCATACCAACCCTTATTCACCTTCGCCAGCATCGAGGATCGCGCGTTGTCATTTCTACTCGAACCAAACAGCTTCAGGAGCAGGTGTTTTACAAGGATCTTCCCTTTCTTGTTAGTCGAATATCGCCCTCCACCCGGGTATCGCTGCTTAAAGGCAGGAAAAACTACATCTGTCTGAGAAGGTGGCACATGGTCCTGGATGAATTGATGCAGGGATTAGATCGTGACCTTCTTTTACTTCTCGCTCCAGTCGCCTCCTGGTTGGTTATGACAAAAACTGGCGATATTGATGAGAACAACGCATTTATTAGTGATACAAACGCAAAAAAATTATGGCGACAGATCTGTGACGATCCTCGTCGTTGCATTGGTCAATCATGTCCTTTTTACGATGATTGTTTCTCTGCTGTCGCTCGTAGGCGCGCGCGCGGTGCTGATCTCATAGTTGTAAATCATTCATTACTTCTAGCTGATCAGTTAAGCGCTCAGGGATTTCTTGGCGAGTATGAAGCTGTGATAATTGATGAAGCACACGCGCTTGAGGACGCAGCACGAAACGCATTTACCATTTCGCTGTCTGTTCACAACGTTAATTCTCTATTACGTGGGATTGAACACCCTCTGGGCAAGCGTAGCGGTGGATGGCTTGCCGGCCTGCCATTTGCTGCTACCGACGCGAGGATGAGGAAGGCGCGAGAGCTGTCAGCGACATTGAGCGGTGTCAATAGTCGGCTCTTTGAATCGATTTCCCATCAGCTTCCTCCTGGCCGCGGGCGCTGCCCTGATCTATCGGTCTTTGAGGACAAGATGAGCGAGATGATCAGCCATTTGGAGGGAGTAGTCAGATCAATTGAGAGCTTAGCCCATGACGTGGAACAAGCTGAGGTAGAAGACGAGGCTAATGGGTTGATACTTGAGGCGATGGAGATCCTATCGATACTTAGACAGCTTCTCTCACCACCCGATGAAAACAGCGTTCATTGGTACGAATTTGTTGACGACGAACCTTATCTTCACTTGTCGCCGCTTTCGGTTGTACCCTTCCTGGAAAAGTCGATATATACACGCATCAAATCCCTCATACTGACATCGGCAACTCTATCACAGGGAGGAGACTTCAGTTACCTGAGGGAAAGCCTTGGGCTTTCCAAGGCTCCGCAACAGTTTGAATCTACGGTTGTCCCCAGCCCGTTTTTCTACGATGAGGAAATGAGGCTATTGATACCTGAATTCTTGCCGCCAGTTACCGAAGCGCGCAAATATGCAGACGCGCTTGCAAAATGCGTAAGCGGCATTGCTAAGGGAGTGGGCCAGAAGACCTTGGTTTTGTTTACCTCGTACAGGCTTCTGCGTGATGTGCATGCGGCGCTTTCTGACGGCTTAGAGGTTCTTGCACAAGGGATTGACGGGCCGCGTAGCAAGCTTATTGAACGCTTCAAACTAAGTGACCGGGCAGCTGTGTTGCTTGGCACAGACAGCTTCTGGGAAGGAGTTGATCTACCAGGAAACACGCTTGAAATACTTATAATCACCCGTCTCCCCTTCCCTGTTCCTACTGACCCGGTGTTTTCCGCTTTGGCTGATAGCATGGCTAGACAAGGAAAAGACCCCTTTTTCAACCTATCCATACCGCGCGCTATCTTAAAGCTTCGCCAGGGAGTAGGACGTCTAATTCGAACTACAAGCGACTACGGCATCGTTATCATCACTGATCAACGCATTATTCGCCAGGGATATGGGAGATTGTTCACCTCCGCTCTTCCCGTTAATGCTGAGAAAGCGCAGAACATAGAGGAACTGGTGCTTAAAGCTAAATCGTGGCTTGATGCCCGAGGATAATATGCAAAAGCACAATCCGTGCTTTAAAGAGCGACTGTTGGTAACGTTCAGGCTTAGCAACGTTGACAGGCAAAGGTGCGTTCATTAACATGTACTGACTAACTGGGAGATCGTTTAATGGTAGGACGACAGGCCCTGGCCCTGTTAGTGGGGGTTCGAATCCTCCTCTCCCAACCAACGGTAAATGAAGTTCTTGCCGGGGTTAACGAGTTTGGATCCTTGGCTGTCGTTATCCTTTGGCAATGAATGTTAAAATATGCAGTGCTTTGAAGCTTGCGCCCTTAGTCTAGATGTGGGCATTATCTAGACGAGCGGTGGCCAGAAAGAAGCTGTCGGCCATCGCTTGCTTTGTTGCAGGTTCAAGTTGGCGGCGAGTAGAGCGATTGGCTCGATGAGAGGGATCACTCGTGCCTGACGCATGAGCGCGACGGCATCGCCAGCTCAAGCGAGCCTATTTAGGCCTTCCCACAGCGACTGTGTATCCGGGAGCACGGCAAAACGCACGGGCGCCCGAGTAGGCACCGTGCTAAAACGCCAAAACCAGTTGCCCCGCACCGAGAACCGCAAGAGCAAGGAAAAGAAGCCCTGCAACATTTATCTCCTCACCTCGCATCTTACGAAGGGCAGCACGCCCCACAATCGAAGTCCAATCTACTGACGAGCTTTGCTCCTTGCACGGCGATCGTCGATCTCGGGGTTAAGTCTCATCGATAGGGCGATGCGGCGTCTCTTTTCGTCTACGTCGAGGACAGTCACGGTCACTGTCTGCCCGACACGGACAACTCTCGACGGATCTTCAACGTATCGGTCGGCGAGCTGGCTGATGTGCACGAGACCATCCTGGTGCACGCCGATGTCGACAAACGCGCCGAAAGAAACCACGTTTGTGACGATGCCCGGAAGTTTTATCCCCGGCTCAAGATCGGCGATGTCGTGTACGTCCTCGGAAAAGGAGAACGCCTCGAACCGGTTGCGCGGGTCGCGGCCAGGCTTGGCGAGCTCGGCAAGGATGTCGACAAGGGTAGGAAGTCCTATCTCATCGGTGATGTATCGATTCAAATCGATCTGCTTGCGCAGATCCTCGTCACGTATCAGGTCAGCCACGGTACACCCGAGGTCGGCGGCCATCCGCCGAACGATCCCGTAGCTCTCCGGGTGGACTGCGCTTGCGTCGAGTGGGTCGTTGCCATCGCGGATTCGCAGAAATCCGGCCGCTTGCTCGAACGCCTTCGGTCCGAGCCGCGGAACCTTCTTCAGATCCTTACGGGTGAGGAAGGGGCCGTTTGCGTCCCTGTGAGCGACGATGTTCTCCGCCAGTCGCGCTCCGAGCCCGGAGACGTGCGCAAGAAGCGACGGGCTTGCGGTGTTCACTTCAACGCCGACTGCGTTGACACAGCGCTCGACGACATCGTCAAGAGCGCCGCGGAGCAACACCGGATCAACGTCGTGCTGGTACTGTCCGATGCCGATCGATTTAGGGTCAATTTTCACGAGTTCAGCGAGCGGATCCATCAACCGCCGGCCAATCGATACCGCGCCGCGCACCGTTACATCCTGATCGGGAAGTTCTCGACGCGCTACATCAGACGCCGAGTAGATCGATGCCCCGCTCTCGTTAACGAGCACGATCGATACGGATGGTGAGAGGTTGACCGAACGGATGAACGCCTCGGTCTCGCGGCTGGCGGTTCCGTTACCGATGGCGATCGCCTCGATCTTGTAGTCGCGAACAAGATCAATAATCGTTTGACCGGAGTGTTCACGGTTGTTCGCTGAGCCCAGGATCTGAACAACTGTGTGGGACAGGAGCTGACCTTGGGCGTCAAGACAAACCACCTTACATCCGGTGCGAAAACCGGGGTCGATCGCGAGAACGCGCTTGCTCCCAAGTGGCGGCGCCATCAGAACCTGTTCCAGATTAGCCACAAATACCCGCACCGCTTCCTCGTCTGCCCGCTCCTTCAACCGGGCGCGCACTTCATTTTCGAGAGACGGCGCCATCAGGCGGCGATATCCGTCGGCGACGGCGAGCGAAACCTGCTCGCTTGCTGGTCTGTCTCCGCGCACGAACCGGCGCTCAAGCAACGTGACTGCTTGCTCTTCGTCCGGCCTCGTTGACAGGCGGACAACGCCCTCTCGCTCGGCCCGAAGCATTGCGTGAATCCGATGGCCGGGCGCCTTGGCTAGGGGCTCATGCCAGTCGAAATAGTCGCGATAAGCCTCGCCTTCCTCCCTCTTCTCCTCGATCACGGTTGTAGCTATGATGCCTGTTGTCTCGAACAGCCGCCGTACCTCTGCACGGGCCTCCGAGGTTTCGTTTACCATTTCGGCAAGGATGTCGCGCGCTCCGGCAAGCGCAACCTCGACGTCTGCAACGTCTTTCTCCGGATCGACGTACTGCTGTGCTTCACCCGCTGGGTTAAGCAATGGATCTTGCTCGAACAGCTGCTTGGCAAGCGGTTCGAGTCCTCTCTCGCGGGCGATCATCGCTCTTGTTCGGCGCTTGGGTCGGTACGGAAGATAGAGGTCCTCGAGCGTAGTCAACGTATCGGCCGCGTTGATGGCACTTTGTAACTCGTCGGTAAGAAGCTCACGCTCGGAAAGGGAAGTAATAATCGCCTCACGCCGTTGGTCGAGCGCTGCAAGCTGTCTTAGACGGTCACGGATCGCCATGATCGTTACCTCATCCAGCAATCCGGTGCGTTCCTTCCGATAGCGCGATATAAACGGAACCGTTGCCCCGTCATCGAGCAGCATCGCGACGGCGGCAACCTGACCTTGGCCGATGGCGAGTTCGGTAGCGATTATCCGGTTTTGATCATGCAGCATATGCGTTGTTTCTCCTCATCGGAAAACGTACCCCGTGAGCTGGAATTCTTCAAGTGGAGCTACGGACCTATTTGAAGGCTTCGTAGAGGCAGCTTGTCGCGACAATAAGCTCATAAACCCTTTTACCGCCTGAGTAAAAGTATCGACATTAGGACCATCCGCGAGACACTCGGGCCAGGAAGACGTCTCAACTTACCCATCACTCCGTAAAAGGACTGCTTCTAAGCAACCCAAAGGAGAATGTCATCTATAGATGCAGTGCTGAGGTTAACTCATCTTAGGCACTCTGCACCGGTTCCATGCGGAAGAACTTAGTAGCGTGGGAGGAACCTCTTCATGGGCGCTCTGGATTGGATTACAAGTCTTTCGATCGTCGTCCAAACAAAGGATGATTACAATTCGTGTGTCAATTGTATTGGTTGAGAAGAGACCTATGAAATGAAAGCAGTGACATAGCAAACGTTGGTCACCAAAAAAGGGGATTGTTATAATGATCTATTGGAGGTGATAAGCTGGAGGAGCAGTTGGAAGTAAGATCATCTGATGTCGACAATGGCCAAGGAAAAGGAGGGAGATATGACGCGTCGATTACTGGTGTTGATTCTGCTGGTATGTATTGTTTTTGGTGTAGCAACGTTCGGGTTGGACCTAAAGTATCTGGGCAGTTTTGAGCCGCCGAGGGAAGGCTGGATGTTTGAAGGAATATGTGTTGGAGGGATCTCTGGATTGACCTACACTCCGCAGGGTGGTTTCTTTGCTATCTCTGATGATAAGGGCGAAAACATCGATCCGCCTGGGATTCTGTACAAGATGAACATCAATGTAGATAGCTCAGGCATTGACAGTGTAGATGTTGTAGGAATGCTGCAACTGAAGACACCCGAAGGGAGGGCGTACCAAGTGGGCAGCATAGACGGTGAAGATGTCATTTGGACAACTGAAGGATTTGTGGTCTGTTCGGAGAGGGATCAACAGGATAACCCTTGGATAAGGGAATTCTCGCATGACGGTACTTTCCTAAAGGAGATTCGGGTTCCTGAGAAGTTCATGCCAGCCTTCGGTGGCGGTGAACAGATAAGGGGTGTTAGGACAAATTTCTCATTTGAAGCAAGTGCAATGACACCCGACTATGGAACGCTTTATGTTATGAACGAGGAAGCTCTGGTGCAAGACGGAGAACTGGCAAGTGCAACTAGCGGAACTCCTGTGAGGCTGATCGAGTACGATCTGACTGGCGGAGAACCTGTGGAGACGGCTGAATACGTCTACGTCACTGAGCCGATGTTCGCTGCTGTGCCGGAAGGAAGGTCTGGAGACAACGGGGTGCCGGGGATGATTTATGTTGGCCATCTCACTCCCGATTTTGACCTTATCGTGATGGAGCGATCATATGTGGATGGGGCGGGAAACCAGATAGTGTTGTTCGGTGTGAAGTTCGGTGAAGCTTCGAATGTAATGAACATTGAAGGATTAGCCGATCCACAAGATCAGCACACGGTATTAGTACTTGAGAAGACGGAGATTATTGTGATGTCTGATAATCAAGACCTAACGCAGGTGGATTTCGATCCGGATAATATGGAAGCGATCAGCCTTGGACCGCAACTTGCAAATGGGCACTATACGGTGATTATCGCTTCGGACAATAACTTCAATCCTAAGTACCAACGTAATGTTTTTGCGGCTTTTGAGATGGTGCCTTAGCAGTAGAAGGGTGATTAGTGCATGCAGTATGAAGCACGCCTAGGACCGGATATCGATCCTAGGCGTGCAACCCCACTGTTTTTCTAGGCTAAAGACCTTGTTCCTCTTTTTCTACCGTCACGCTATCTGATCCCACGCAGCCATCTGCGGTGGTCACAGTAAGTGTGTATACGCTTGGTAAAGATACAACAATATTCTCCGTTGTCCCTACTACAGCGCCGCAAGCATTGGTCCATTTGTAAGTATAGGGAAGTGCCCCACCCCAGACTGTAGCGTCTAGCGTTACTTGCTCTACTTCGCAGGTTAGCAACTTGTCTGGTCCAGCATCTACCTGAGGGGCGATGATCCCATCAAAAACAGTCACTGAGTCATTCGCTATGCATCCATTCACGCCGGTCACAAATATTCTATAAACGCCAGGGAGCGTTACGGTTATGTCTTGCGTTGTAGCTACAATATCGCCGCAATCGTTTACCCATTCTATCTGGTAAGGAGCCTGGCCTCCAGAGATATTGGAATCTATGAAAACCTCCGGATTACTGCAGGTTATCGTCTTATCTGATCCAGCAGATACAACTGGAGGAGTTCTGTTCTCTGCTACCACAACCTCATCGCTTGCGCAGCAGCCATTACTGCCAACTACGGTTATGCGGTATGTCCCTGGGGAACCTACTATCAGTTCCTGTTCCATTGAAAGGATGTTGCCATACTCATCTCGCCACAGGTAAACGTAGGGTTTCTTGCCTCCAGATGCTGATACACTGAGTTCTAGTTCATAAACCAAGCATGTTAATTCGCGGTCAGGTCCGGCATCAACGGTTGGTGGAACAATATCCTGTTCTACTGCTATGCTCTCGCTGTGAGAGCAACCATTAGCCCCGGTTATGGTGAGGGTATATACGCCAGATTGGCTGACCTCTACGTCTCGGGTTTCGCCTATGACATTGCCTGTGGAATCGCTCCATCGGTATTGGTAAGGGTCCACTCCACCACTAGCCGATCCGTTGAGTGTGACAGATGTTACTGTGCAGCTTAGCGCTTCGGGAATGCTAATTGATACAGCTGGTGTTGAGATATTCTCGCTGACAGTAGCGCAATCGCTGTGAGAGCAGCCATTAGCCCCGGTTACAGTGAGGGTGTATTCGCCAGGTTGGCTGACCTCTACGTCTCGGGTTTCGCCGATTAGATTGCCTGTGGAATCGCTCCATTTGTATTGGTAAGGCGCCGTGCCACAGCTTGCCGATCCACGGAGTGTAACAGATGTTACAGAACAGGTCAGTAGCTGATCAGCGCCAGCATCGACTACAGGAGCTGCTATATCTTCCGACACGGTTACAGAGTCGTTAGTAGAACATCCGTTAGAGCCAGTAACGGTGACGGTGTAATAATCGGGTTTATCAACCACTAGCTCATCAGTGTAACTAAGGACTTCGCCATTTAAGTTCTTCCAGCTATATTCATATGTGCCACATTCGCCAGCTGCTTGGGCCTTCAAGATGATCTGATCGACCAAGCATGTTAAGGTTTGAGCATCGCTAGTAATCTCTATAGTTGGTGCGGTAATGTCTTGACTTACCGTAACGCTG
>CAZKFV010000092.1:0-5807 GCA_964552295.1 uncultured Thermotogae bacterium
TCGAGGTCTTTTAAAAGGCTTTCACCCTTTAGAGAAGAAGCAAACTCTGGCAAATGAACCTTTGAGCCATTGACTGAGTGCACGTTAAGGTGTCTATCGAGACGCCACCAGGCTTGGCAATTTGTGCAAATGATTGTGCGACCGTGTGAGTTAATAGATCCTATAGTGCTGCAAGCGGGACAGGCCCAAATGAGCCTTTCCAAGCCGCGCGTGTCTCGAGGAATACATGTATGTCCAATCTCAGCATCTCTGATACATGACAGGGCAGCGGGAGTGTTTTCTGGATCAACGCTTTCAAAGAACCGTACCGTGATCCTGCTGGGCAGAGGAAAGGAGCTCCAGCGGGGGTAAGCAGCATAGCTTCCTTCTATGCGGGCCGGGATCAAAGGAACTTGGGCGCTTCTCAGAAGACGCCTAACGGTGGGATTGATTGGGAGATGATTTCCATCCCATGTACGTTCACCCTCCGGAAATATCCCTACGATTTCTCCTTCTTTGATTGCTGAGAGAAACGCTCTCACTGAACGAGAATCTACTCGATATCGGCTTGTTGAGATTGATCCAAGCGCACGAAAGAGCCATGCTTTTATGGGTGTTCGCATCATTTCTCCGGTAGTGAAGAAGCGTACGTATCGATTGCTTGCTGCTATCAGGAAGACCGGATCAAGATACGATGCATGGTTGCACACCAGTATGTACGGCCCTTTACGTGGCAGGTTAACCGCCCCCGAGGCTTTGACTGGGAATAGAACAGCGACGATGCATTTGCCAATCAGATAAACAATACTGAACACAACGCCTGGCCTACACCTTTTGGCACATACTCGTCCGAAGAAAGGAACTTCAGTCTTATATTGCTGGTATTCATCGCCGTAACGGCGTAGAAGTAAACGCTCCTCGTGTATAAGAGCGTATAAACTCAATAACAGAAAGGACCCTGGGGCGATTATAGCTATGGTTGTTGGTGATCGGATAATGAGCCCAAGGCCGATTAAGTGAACTGTGAACACACTATACAAAGGGTGCCGAGAAAGACTGTACGGGCCTTCTTTAACAAGCCGCTCTGGCGGCAGAAACGCAAGAGGAAACCCTCCGCCACAAAGGTAGAACGTTACAGCACACCAAAACGACAGCATTAGGCTTATAGCCAGCAGAATTGATCCAATTGGAAGTGATACTGCAGCGGCTAGCGGCCTCATACTAAGCATTACGTCAAGCTTTCTTGCCATAAACAGGATAAGAGCCGGTAAGGCTAACCAGTAAACGGCAACACTCAGCAAGAAGCCATACCACCTGAACTTGCTCTTATCTCCAGCGTCCAATTACCCCTCCTCATAGCCTCTTCTGGGCCTAGGAAAGACATTAATGTGTCACACGGATGGTACCAAGTAGTAGAGGATGGCGAAGTAGTGACATGTACTGCCTGCTAACACGAAAAGGTGCCAAATTGCATGATTGAAGGGGAGCTTTTTCCAGGCGAAGAAGATAACTCCCACCGTATAAGCAAGGCCTCCGGCCAAAAGGAGGATCAATCCACCGAATGCTATGTTCTCTACTAGCTGCTTGGAGGCCACTACAACCAGCCAGCCCATTAGCAAGTAGGTCATAGTTGACATTGTGCGGAATCGGCCGATTAGCAAAGCGCTTCGAAGTATCCCTAGCAATGCCAATACCCAGATTACACTAAGCAAGGTAAAGGAGAACCTGCTTGGCATGCCCACAACAAGAAATGGAGTGTAAGTGCCGGCAATTAGAAGATAGATGGAGCCGTGGTCGAGAATCCTAAACACAAGCCTGGCCCGTGGGGCCTGAAAGCTGTGATACAGTGTGGAAGATATATGTAATAATACTAAACTAGCGCCATATACAGCAAATGCTGCCATTTGGCCCGGCCCGGCGCCGCGCTGCGCTGAAAGTACTAGAAGAAGAGTCAGGCCTGCGATGCTCAAACCAGCGCCGATACCGTGCGTAACTGCGTTGGCGATCTCTTCTCTTAAGGGATAAAATTTGAGCAGCTTGTAGATATCTTGGCTATTGCGGTTGGCCATTACAGTCCTTTTTTGATCTGCTTGTGCGTTACTAGAATGTTAGCAGAAATCCTCGCACGACAAAAGGTGTTTCTCTGAAGGCTTCATCAGGCGAGCCGGTTAGGAAAGAGCCAAGAATTCTTTGGCGGACACAGACAGTGGGTTTATACAACAGAAGTCTAAGACGGCCTCTGGGCGCGGCACAAGCCAATCTTGCTTCGACATACTGTGGCCTTAACAGATCCAATACTAGGGATTCTTCCGTATTGTTGCAAGTATGCTTTGTACTAATGGTTCATCTCCAGCTGTTCTGTTTGAAAGAACACTGACAATAGCGCCATCATTTGCGCAGTACTGAGAGAAAAATCCTATGCCAGCATCGCTGCCCACAATATAGAAAGCGCTGTCATCCAGCTTCTTGTAAATGCCGCAGCCGTAGCCGCTGTTTGCATTTAGTTTGCAGTGAGTCTTCAGATAAGTATTTGTTAGTGCTGGTGAAAGTATCTGGCTTGCAAGAAGCCTGTTCCAGAATGATTCTAGATCAAGTGAAGTGGTATACATTCCTCCATCAGCGCCGCCCCTAATGGGCAGGTTGTAAATATTGGTCGTTTCTCCGTCGTTCAAATATCCATTGGCGGTGTTTGCTGGCAGATCATTAAATGGATAGAATCCTGAATCTTCCATCTTTGCGGGAAGAAAGACATTCTCAGCCATGAAATCTCGATAAAGCATGCCGGAAACTCTCTCGATTATGATTCCCAGAAAAACGAACCCGCCATTGGAATAGGAATACCTTGTGCCGGGGCTGTACTTCATGGGTCTGCCTTCAAACAGCGGAAGATAATCAGAAGGGGTTTCTAGCCTAGACCAAGGTATTTCAACAGAGAAGTTCTCAAAATCGGTCACGATTTCTTCATCGTAGTAATCGTAGATGCCCGAGGTGTGAGTTAGAAGCTGGAGGATTGTCGCTTGCTTGTCAATGAATGTGTGAAAACTCCTGTCGACTTCACTCATTGTGGTTTTCAAAGAAAGTCTACCTTGATCGATGAGTACGCCGATGCCTAGCGCTGTGAATAGCTTGGTCCCGGATGCTATGCCGAACTTCGTACCTATGTTATTACGAAGCTTGTTCTTAACATCTCTATAGCCAAAAGCTTTGTGATATGTGCTAGCTGGACCAATCCTTATTGACACTACGCCTGAGAAATCGCATCTCTTAGCCTCAGTTTCTATCCTTTCTGAGAGTTCTACCACCTAGGCCTCCTCTCCGGTTCTTGGCGGTTGCAGGGTATTTTTAAATGAACCGACCCGTTGTCTTGGAGGGAATATCCTCTCGATAGTCAGGCTCGCCTCCGCTCTGGCTAAAGTGTAAGAGGCTAGATGCTAAGCTTCAAAAATGAAATGAGACGGGTAATCACTTGTATGTAGTGTCAAAAGCCTCTAGCATAGTAGCTACTCAACCGAAGCGACCTGCCAAGTAGTCTTGAACACGTGGATCGGCGGGTTGTTCAAACACAATGTTTGTTGGCCCTGCTTCCACTAACTCACCGCCGGTCAAGAACACTGCTACCCAATCGCTAACCCGCGCTGCCTGCTGTAGATTGTGGGTGACAATGACGATAGTCAGTTCCTGGGATAATTCGCGCGCGGTCGCTTCGATCTGGGAGCTTGCTTTGGGGTCAAGCGACGAGCTTGGTTCGTCCATCAACAGAACTTGGGGGCGCACAGCAAGAGCTCTTGCAATACAAAGCCGCTGTTGTTGTCCGCCGGAGAGCGAAAAAGCGCTCTTCTTCAAGGAATCTTTCACTTCATTCCATAGTGCTGCCCTTCTAAGGCTTTCCTCCACTGTGTCATTGAGCTGTGACCTTTTTCGGACGCCGTGTATGCGTGGCCCGTAGGCCACGTTTTCGTAGATTGATTTAGGAAAGGGGTTGGGCTGCTGGAACACCATGCCGATATGCTGTCTGAGGATCACAGGGTCGATACGAAACAGATCCTTCTTCATAAAGGAGATCTTCCCTTCTGCCCTCGCTCCTGGGTTTAGTTCGTACATCCGGTTTAAGGTTCGCAAGAAGGTACTCTTACCGCACCCAGATGGCCCCATTATTGCGGTTACTCCCGTACTTGGTATAGAGATTGATACATCTTTTAGAGTCTGATCTTTCCCGTAGTAGAAGCTTAATCCTTCGATCTCTATGACTGGATCTATGGACATGTTCTGTTCTATCCATTGTTTAGTCATCTCCAGATGATTAGTTCTGATGGTTGAAACTACCATTTTCTCGTCCTCCTGAGTCGGGTTCTCCAAACTATCGCGCCGATATTTAGGCTTAGCACAAGCCCCAGAAGGACAAGCGCTGCTCCAAACTGTAAGTCCTTTGTACACCAGTAGTTAGGGCTTTCGGTTGCCATCACGTAGATGTGATAGGGAAGGGCCATGACCTTATCAAATGGTGACTGTGGGAGCCTGGCCATGTAGAAGGCTGCCGCAGTAAACATGATCGGAGCAGTCTCCCCCACAGCGCGACTCATACCTAACACTGCCCCAGTAAGAATTCCGGGCAGAGCGGCCGGTAATACAACCGTTCTGACCATATGCCATCGGGTTGCCCCCAGCGCCAAGGCCCCCTCTCGGAAAGCTATTGGCACTGATGTTAGGGCCTCTTCGGCCGCTCTAATGATTATTGGAAGTATAAGAATCGCTAGTGTCAAAGCGCCAGATAACAATGACACTCCAAACCCAAGAACCTTCACGAAGAAGGCAAACCCTAGCAGGCCAAAGACAATGGAAGGTACTCCGGCAAGGGTATTCACTCCAACCCGGATTGTTCGGACCCACCATCCGGTTCTAGCGTATTCAGATAGCCAAATAGCTGATGAAACAGCTAGAGGAAAGGCTAATAGGATTGCCCCCGCGCCTAAGTAGAAGCTACCAACAAGAGCAGGATAAATTCCCCCTTCAGTCATTGCCTTACGCGGAAACTCAGTCAGAAAGCTCCAGTTTATTGCGTGGCTGCCCTGAACAATCATGAAATACATGATTACTCCCAGGATCGAGAGGACAGCCACGCTGGCAAGAGCAAGCATAGAAAACGCGATGGACTGTGTTGTGTGGCGGATTACTCTGTGTTTATTCATCGCTGGTGTTTCCTCGCCATCCTTCCTCGGAACCACTCAGCGGTCCAGTTCATCACAAGTGTTATCACTAAAAGTAAAGCTCCCAGGCTAAACAGAGCGTGATAATGCGTACTGCCAAAAGGAGTCTCCCCCATTTCCAAGGCAATACCGGCTGTAAGGGTTCGCACAGGCTTAAGCAGGGAGCCAACTATTTGGGGTGAATTGCCAGCTACCATCAAAACGGCCATTGTTTCACCTACAGCTCTTCCCATTCCCAGAATCACTGCTCCCAGAAGACCGGAAAAAGCGGCTGGGAATGTAACACGCCAGATTGTTTGCCACCGAGTTGCCCCAAGCGCCAAAGATGCCTCCCGGTAGGAATTTGGAACTGCGGTCAAAGAATCCTCAGCCAGGCTAGCAATGGTGGGCATTGCCATTATTGATAGGATGATGGATGCGGTTAGGGCAGTTCTTCCTGTTGCCAACGAGAAGGTATTCTGCATGAAAGGAACAAGTAGCGCCAGCCCGAAAAAACCATACACTACAGAAGGTATACCGGCCAGGAGCTCAATAATAGACTTGGTTAATTCCTTAATCATTCCAGGTGCAATCTCTGCTATGAATGTGGCCGAGGCAAGTCCAACTGGAACAGCTACCGCTAGT
>CAZKFV010000093.1:0-3025 GCA_964552295.1 uncultured Thermotogae bacterium
TATGGCACCGACCTCGACCACGCCATAAGCGTGATAGACCGGGTGGGCAAAGAACTCGCCGAGGATGAAAACTGGCGTGAGAAGATCATCAGTGCCCCCAAGGCCGAAAGGGTTGATAATCTGGGCGACTCCGGAATAGATATTAAGATTCTGGGGGATGTTAAGCCCATACAGCAGTGGGCGGTGATGGGGGAGTTGAGGCTTCGCCTTAAGAAGGCTTTTGATGCCGAGGGTATAGAAATACCATGGCCCCATACCAAAGTGTACTTTGGCAATCCGTTACCCGATTCTTTCAGGAAGAAGGATTAGGCTGTAGAGCATGCTCTGCAACCTGCTTGAAGGGGGCTTCAACCTTACAATAGTCGGGAGGGTGTGAGTAAGGTAGTCTTTAGGAACCGCCTCGTCAGGATATTCATGGTGGGGTTCTTTGCATTGCTCTAGGAGCACTTTCTGTTTTCTCTTGCTTGAGTCTACAGGGATGCTTAATCCCTGGCAATTCAGATATCATCCCAGTCTATTCCTACAGTGTTGTCGATGCCTACCCTCATGACCCCGATGCTTTCACTCAAGGATTGGTGTTCGAGGATGGGGTTCTCTATGAAGGAACAGGGCTTCTTGAACATTCCACACTGCGTAGAGTGGAATTGGAAACCGGAGCTGTCTTACAGGTTCGTGAACTACCAGATCAGGTCTTTGGTGAAGGCATAACCATTTATGAGAGTAAGATTATCCAGCTGACCTGGCAATCCGGCATTGGGTTTGTCTATGACAAAGACAGTTTTGAGTTGCTAGAAGAGTTTGATTATTCGACTCAAGGCTGGGGCATTACGCATGATGGGACGCGGTTAATCATGAGCGATGGTACGGTAACACTGCGTTTGCTAGATCCTCAGACCTTTGAGGAAATCGGTCAGCTTGCCATATCTGACAATGATGGTCCCGTAACCAGACTCAATGAGTTGGAATATGTCCAAGGGGAGATCTATGCCAATGTCTGGCAAACAGATCTAGTTGCACGGATTGCACCTGAAACAGGTCGAGTGATTGGGTGGATAGATCTGACAGGATTGCTAAGCGCAGAAGACCGCAGTGATCCGGTCGATGTTCTCAACGGCATCGCATATGATGCAGAAGCTGATCTCCTCTTTGTGACCGGAAAGCTGTGGCCCAAACTGTTTGAGATCGAAATAGCCTCTTCCGGCTAGTCGATAGTCCCGGTTCGAGCTAGATAGAAGCCTGATGAGAGCGAGTTGCACATCGGTTTTCGGGGCTCTGCTCTGAGGAATCTGGTCTTGGCTTCAAACTGAAGCTATTCTCGCAGTCACAGAGAAGACATGTTCTGTTGGCGAAAAGTATTCGTGATAGGCTCCCCATTTTCGGTGAGCGAGAACTCAATCCAGTATGCTAATCCGTTTGGAGAACTCGGAGAAGCAGGCAGAAACGTCACGGGTGGATGGGACTGTCTTTAACCCCGAAGATTACGGCACCTGTTGTATGCAGAATATCTCATTCTTGCGTATGGATGCCAGCAATAGTGGCCTTAGAGTGGGGTTTCTGAGCTGGCTTTTGTAGGCGTAGATAGCCTCTTGCTTAAGATCCTGGATTTCCTGGGATAACATGAAGCGCTGCCATTCGCTTTCATAACCAACCAATCCGATAGGTGGAAGGAGATACAATTCGGGATTGTACCTTTGCGGCTGGGGGAAGAACACCCGATAATGTACCAGGTACGAGTAAGCTATTCTGTATAGTGGGTCTTCTTCAATGACTTGCTGGACAATCGCTCCTACCGTGGCGTGATCCGCATGATCATCCCTAGCATCGGGATAGATAATGAAATCAGGATTGTACGTGTCGATTTGCTCTCGGAGCGTCTGGGTGAGGACCTGACGGTCTAGTTTCCGAAGGTTCCCGTCAGGAAGTTCAAGGAAAATCAGGTCGTCCTCAGGCACTCCGAGAATTTGTGAGGCTCTCTTGAATTCAGCGTAGCGGGTGTTTGCGTTGTTGAAAGGACTCTTGGCCCCGTCGGTAACAAGGACTATCTTGACGGTGGCTTCTTCCCTGACAGAAGCGGCGATGTAACCGCCCGCTCCAATTGTTTCG
Source organism: uncultured Thermotogae bacterium (assembly GCA_964552295.1). Classification (GTDB taxonomy): domain Bacteria; phylum Bipolaricaulota; class Bipolaricaulia; order UBA7950; family UBA9294; genus M55B144. The sequence continues at coordinate 2,104 of CAZKFV010000093.1, forward strand.
TCATCCGGATGCGGTGAGAATACCAGGACTAGCTGCCCTGGACCAGGCAAGGTGACGTCATTGAGTAGATGTATGGCAACCTGAGGGAGCACGCCAGGTCGCATCACTAAGTAAAAGACAATGCCAATGACTACAAGAAGGGCGGCCGTCAAGAAGAACCACTTCCTTCTCCTCCTAAATAGGAAGTTCTTCAGGGTCCTTACCCATTTTCGTGTGTTGCTCGTCATTTCAGTGTATCTGCGTCCTGTTCCTAGAACAGCAGCTTAAAGACATCAGGATATTAAGAGTGACATTACAGCAATTCTCGACATCCATACTATGCTGTTTAGTGTATTTTATGCTTTATGCAATACAAAGTACATGGGAATCAAAGTGTGACAGATATCCTCGCCGACAAGCCACATACTCCGCGTACATGCTAGATTGAATATCCGTTACCTCTGCCAGGAATCCCGGCACACTTGACAATAGATAGGGGTCGGCCTATAATGCTAGATACCTAGTAATACGATGTATGCTTAAACGCCGAGAATTGCCTGGAGCTGACGAGTTCCTGGGGACAGTGGAGGCGAAGGCTCTTTAAGGTAATTCGAGGACAACACTGAATGAAAGAGCCGCACACGATGCGTCGCCTGGGGGATTTGGCCCGAGCCATCGTTTATCGGCAAGCGTTAATCAAGCATGAATGCTGGCCCCGCGACAAGCTTGAGGAGTTGCAGCAGCGCCGGCTAGTCCAGCTTTTTAATTGGGTAACGCGGCGGTCTCCTTTCTACCGCGAGTTCTGCAGCACGCACCACCTAGCCCGACCTTATGCCCTTGAAGACTTCCCCATCCTGGACAAAAAGACCTACATGAAGCATTTCGACCAAATCGTTACCGATCCGCGCTTGCGCCTCTCCGAGCTACAAGAGCATATGGCCCG
>CAZKFV010000094.1:0-55201 GCA_964552295.1 uncultured Thermotogae bacterium
GGACGTATTGCTTGTTGGCTGATGAATGGCGCTCGTCATACACATTAAGCGGGCGCTTTTTTTGTGCGCCTGGTAGGGCACACAACCTTAACGTTGCACTTGCCGGTGAAATACACAAAAAGGCGGCTATATCACAGGGCAGGCAAGGTGCAAGAGTTCGTTGGGTTTGTATATTCGTAGAGTCTATTGAGTTCATAGAGTTCTCAGTTCGTGGTTCGTAGTTCAAAGCAATCAGCAGCCAGAAAAAAAAGAAGCCATCAGCAAAGCTGAAAGCCTAATACTGAATGCTGAAAGCTGTATGCTATCGAGTCGTCAGTCGAAAGCATACGGGGACAGGCACAACCTCACTATTGCTCGGTCGAGCCAGTCCCCTGTTCTCCTCTGAGGGAGGATGCTTTCGGTGTCTCTGGTTACCGGTAACTCATTACCCATCACTCACAACCTATCGCTTCTCTGCCAGAAGTAGTATGTTGGGCATAACTACCTTTAACTACCGACTCGAAGAACCATCTTTGTTGATTCATGCTGGTGGTTGTAGTATCGGTTCATGAACAAAGCGACCTTTCGCTTCTACGCTGAGCTCAATGACTTTCTAGCCCAGGAGCGCAAGAGAAAATCTTCTGACTACGAATTTCAGGGGACACCAGGGATAAAGGACGCGATCGAGGCCCAGGGTGTACCGCATGTGGAAGTGGATGTGATCTTGGTCGATGGCAAGTCTGTGGGATTCTCGTATCGTCTGCAGGACGGGGACCGTGTAGCGGTATATCCGGTTTTTGAGAGCTTGGATGTCAGTAGCCTAGTCAAGTTGCGCCCCAGACCATTGAGGCACACTCGGTTTGTTGCTGATGTACACCTGAGAAAGCTCGCCCATTACCTTCGCCTACTTGGCTTCGATACCTTGCACGGCATTAATTACACAGACGATCAGATAGTGAGCCTGAGCGTGAAGACAGGCCGGATAATACTTACCCGTGATCGGATGCTTCTAAAACAAGGGCAGTTAACCCATGGTTACTGGGTGCGCTCCACTGATCCGGTCTTGCAGGCCAGGGAGGTTATTGATAGGTTTGATCTGCGTGACCTGGTAAGGATGTTTTCCCGCTGTCCTGAGTGCAATGGCGAGATGATTAGTGTATCTAAGCAGGAAGTTTATAACCTGATTCCGCCCAAGACTGCCTTGTGGCTTGACGAATACTTCATGTGTAGCAGTTGTGGCAAGCTCTATTGGAAAGGAACGCATTATCCGCATATTATAGAAAAAATAGAAGCTATTCTTAGCTGAAATTTGGCTAGTCAAGCATTGCGTGAATGACGGGCGCTTGACCGGATATAGCTTTCTATCTATACTGTTCCTGGTGACCAATCAATGGATAAATATGATTTGAACAGTGGTTTGTCGGTAGCGAAGGTTGGGCTTTCCGCACAGTTGCCACCCGCCCCAGAATTTGATCCCAAAATGCGCCGGGCTCCTGCTAGGGGATATAACCTATCGCGTGAGGAAACAGTAACTGCCGTTAAGAACTCGCTTCGGTATGTGCCGATTGAATTGCACGAGAAGCTAGCACCGGAGTTTCTTAACGAGTTGATGACCCGCGGCAGAATCTATGGCTACCGCTATCGACCCCAGGGGCGCATACATGCCAAGCCCGTGGACGAGTACCAAGGCAACTGCCTGGAGGGGCGGGCATTGCAGGTGATGATCGATAATAACCTTGATTTTGCCATCGCACTTTATCCGTATGAGCTGGTCACCTACGGCGAAGGAGGACAGGTATTCCAAAACTGGATGCAGTACCGCTTGGTGAAGAAGTACCTGGAAACAATGACCGATCATCAGACTTTAGTCATTCAATCTGGGCATCCATTGGGCCTGTTTCCTTCAAAGCCCGATCAGCCAAGGGTTATCAATACCAACACTTTGATGGTTGGAATGTTCGATGACGATGTGAACTTCCGCAAAGCGGCAGCGATGGGAGTGGCAAATTATGGACAGATGACCGCCGGCGGGTGGATGTACATCGGCCCACAGGGGATAGTTCACGGGACCGCTATTACATTGCTAAATGCTGGAAGGCTTTTCTTGGGGGTTCCAGCCACCGATGATCTTAGGGGTGTGACGTTTGTTACCTCTGGCTTGGGAGGAATGAGTGGCGCGCAGGCCAAGGCGATCGAGATCGCTGGAGGGGTAGGAATTATCGCCGAAGTTGACTCATCCAGAATACTGCAGCGCAAGGAACAGGGATGGCTATCCAAGTGGTCGGATAACTTGGATCAGGTGGTTACCTGGATGAAAGAGGCAGCCATGACGGGCGAGGCTGCATCAATAGGCTACCATGGGAATATCGTTGATCTATGGGAGTACCTCAAAGAGCATGACATACAGGTTGATCTGGCCTCGGATCAGACATCTTGTCATGCTGTTTACGATGGAGGGTACACTCCGCAGGGAATCTCTTTTGAAGAGGGGCGGGAGTTACTCAATAGAGATCGCGAGGAATTTAAGCGACGTGTAGATGCTTCACTAAAGCGTCAGTTTGCCTTGATCAAGGTTATGACGCAGCGGGGGACGCGCTTCTGGGATTATGGAAACTCGTTTATGAAGGCCGTCTTTGACGCCGGGCAGAAGGATATCGCCACAAATACGAAGGATACAAGCCAGGGTTTCATTTTCCCTTCTTACGTAGAGGATATCATGGGGCCATTGAACTTCGACTTCGGTTACGGTCCGTTCCGCTGGGTATGCCTTTCTGGCAGGCATGATGACTTGTTGGCAACTGATCGAGCGGCTATGGCATGCATTGATCCTCAGAGAAGGGCTCAGGACAGGGATAACTACGAGTGGATTAAGAATGCAGATAGCAATAATCTGGTGGTTGGTTCACAGGCCCGCATCTTGTACGCCGATGCGGAGCTTAGGGTGAAGATTGGTCACCGCTTCAACAAGATGGTACGTGAAGGCGCGATTGGTCCAGTTCTTATTGGTAGGGATCATCATGATACGGGATCCGCGGACTCTCCATTCCGAGAGACAGCCGATATCAGCGATGGATCAAGGATTATGGCCGATATGAGCTCACATAACTTTGCTGGCAATGCCGCGCGTGGCATGAGCCTTGTGGTGATGAGCAATGGCGGCGGAGTGGGCATTGGTAAGGCAATTCATGCTGGGTTCGGGCTGGTGCTGGACGGAAGTGAACGTGTTGACTCCATTATCGAATCGGCCCTCACCTGGGATGTAATGGGTGGAGTGGCAAGACGGGCTTGGGCACGTAACAAGAATGCGGTGTCAACGGCAGTAGAATGGAACATACATCATGAAGATGTCGGAACCATAACGATTCCGTATCTGGCAGAAGAAGGCTTAGTGGAGGATCTGGTTGACCACGAGTTAGGCTGACGTATCAGTTTTTTTATCTAGTATTTATTACAAAATCAGGTTTTACAATCTACGTAGGGCTTTGCTTTTTATGTGTTCACCAAGGGGGACTGGCTCAGGCGAGCAAGAACGAGGCTGTGCCTGTCCCAGAAGCCCACGCTACAACACTTCATCCCGCATGGGCGCGGAGGCGCAGGGGAAAGCACAAAGCTAACGAGGCATAAGCAACGGATCAAGTATTACGGGGTAAGGATTAGGTAAAGTAACGTGGGAGGCAAATCAACGTGGTAGATAAACTACGCACGGTACACCACACGCTACAGCGGCAAAAGCATCTCCAAACTTGTCTTGATGTAGCGTTGGAGCTGGTCTCCAACGTTGGGTTTTTGAGAAATCAATCCCAAGCGGGCCTGTCTGCATGCGAAGGACAGGCAGAAGCAGAGATGCAGAGGAGAAGCAAAAAAGAAATAAGTGTGCGAAGCCTTTAAGAAGTGGTTCTCCGCGTCTGGGCTCCTCTGCGGGAGAAAAGCTGTTAAGCATGTAAAGGACTGCATCGCGCAGGGACCTGTCTGCGCCTGCCTGTGCGTGTACGCACGCAGACAGGTCCGAAGGACAGGCAGGCGCATAGACGCAGGGGGCAGAGGAAAGCAGTAGGGTTTGGAAAGAAGATAGAAGGGGTTTTCCTTGAGCCCTCTCAGCGTCTCGAGCGAGCATAGCGAGCGGGCGGGAGAAAGGTTTGTGTCAGTTATAATTTGCAATCTTTGTTACGCACTGTAAACAGCGAAGAGCCTTTTTCTTAATCACCAATCACAGATAGCTTCCACGTCTCTCTTGTAATGTGATCTTTCTTGATAAGTGCCTGGAACTACCCAGTAAAACACAGGGAGGAACCCAATCAATACATGTTTTGGTCGTTTTCGCCTAGAATAATTTAGCATGCAAGAGCATCCATGATTGTTTACTTTATATTCTAGGGTTTGACTCGTTCATGTTCTATTCTGTCTTTAGGTAGAAAGGCCTATATGCTGCCAACTTTACTGGCCGTGATGGACCTTTTTGGTTATCCTTCAACACATGCTAGGCAACTGTGGGAAAGCGCCCGCTTTTTTTGTTCAAGGAGGCACATCATAGATGTCTCGATCTTATTAGCCGTATCTAGCGCTGCTTTATGGGGAGGAGGGCAAGTGATTGCCAAGCGCGGACTTGAGGATACGTCCCTTCCTCTGTTTGGAAGCGTGCGTTCCTTTTCTGCGCTGTTGTTTGTGGTTCCTTTTGGCCTTTTGACCATGGGCTTTCCAATTGGGTCTTTGTCCCTTCTTGGAGTAGCCGTGCTGGGTGGCGTGCTGGACTCGTTTGTGGGGACGCTTTTATACATGATCGCGCTTCGTACCAGCCCAGCGCATGAGGTGGTTCCTCTGTCCAACACAGCTCCTTTCTGGGGAGTTGTAGCGGCTGTAGTTCTGATCGGTGAGACGCCCCGAGTTGCCTCCTTTGTTGCAGCAGCTCTGGTGATAGTGGGTGCTTACTTCTTGTCCTCTCATAGAGGTCGAAGCGATGTTTCCAGCAGTCGGTTTGGTCCCTGGTTTGCACTTGCTGCGGGCGCGGTATGGGGGGTCGCTGAGATTGCGCCAACAAAGTACTGCCTGTCTAACGGAATGGCCCCAACAACGTATCAGCTTGTGGTAGTTCTAGCTTCTGGACTAGGGTGGGCTTGTTACCTTTTGCTTAAAGAAAAGGTGCGATCTGTCAGCTGGTCCCGTCAGGGAATTGGGATAGCTATACTTACAGGGTTCACTAACTTGTTTCTAGGGTGGATATTCTGGCTACTGGCGCTTGATCGCGCCCCAGCAAGCCTTATTTCTCCTATTAGGGGGCTAGTGGTTCTGTTTGGATTCATAGCCAGTGTCGTGTTTCTTAAAGAGCGTCCATCCAAGCGTGCTGGTCTGGGAGTATTGCTGATAGTTGCTGGCGTTACTTTGGTGTCGTTAGCCTGGTAGGGTTAATTCTTGGAGCAGTTGGTGTCAAGCGGGCTAGGAGTGTTGTACAATGTATGGTTTGCTCCAATCAGCGTAGTTGCTTTGGCACAGATTTGTTATTCAAAAGGAGGAGAGGTAGATGTTTAAGACAAATGAGTATTTTGAGGGGAAGGTAAAGTCGATTTCTTTTCAAGGTGAAGGGGGACCGGCAACGGTAGGGGTTATGGCTGTTGGCGAATACGAGTTTGGGACATCGACTAAGGAGATCATGACAGTTACCAGCGGGAAGCTGACTGTAAAGCTGCCAGGATCTGATGACTGGAATGATTACGAGCCCTATGACACGTTTACCGTGGAGCCAAATCAGAAATTTCAGTTGAAGGTTACGCAGGAATCATCGTATATCTGCCTGTATCGCTAAAGCAGGCTTTTGCTTACATGAAGAATCACTACAAGCCTTCTAGTAATTTTGCTTGCAAATAAGGATGGCATATCATTAAGGCGCATAAGCCGCAAATCTCCTGTTTTGCAACTTTTGAGTTGACAGCAAATGTATGCCCAAATCGATAGGCGAACCCTGATTGCCTTAGCGTTTGTCCTGGCCTTTTGGTCATCTGCTTTTGCGGCCATTCGGGCTGGGCTTGTCGCCTATGATGCGGGCGAGTTGGCTTTGCTTCGTTTCTTGACAGCCTCAGCTGTACTAGCTGTTTATGCAATTGCAAGACGCATGCGCCTTCCCAAGCTGCGCGACGTCCCAGTCATTATCTTACTTGGGTTATTGGGGATAACCCTCTACCACCTCTTGCTGAACGTGGGAGAGGTGACGGTGACAGCTGGATCGGCCAGCATGCTCATAGCTTCAGCGCCTATCTTTACAGCGCTACTTGCGCACTTCATTCTTGGGGAAAGATTTCGCTTGATTGGATGGGCTGGACTAGCTATTAGCTTCTTTGGAGTGGTCCTCATTGCTTTTGGCGAAGGTGGTGGAGTAAGGCTTGAAACAGGTGCTCTTCTTATCTTATTGGCCGCTATCTCAACCAGTCTGTATAGCGTTTTGCAAAAGCGATTCATCAAGCGGTACACGCCACTGGAGTTTACAACCTATGTCATCTGGGCAGGAACACTGCCCATGTTGGTCTTCTTTCCAAGCCTCATAAGGTCGGTTCAAACAGCGCCCATCTCTGCCACTGCGGCGGTGTTGTATCTAGGGATATTCCCCGCTGCAATAGCTTACGTGCTTTGGGTGTATGCGCTATCGCGTTCGCCTGCTTCAAACGTAGCTAGCTTGCTTTACCTTAATCCAGTACTTGCTATTCTTATCGCCTGGCTGTGGCTTCGCGAGATACCAACAATCTTATCCCTATTGGGCGGCGCTGTTGCGCTTGCGGGGGTTCTGGCAACTAACCTTCATGCCTCATCGAGATAGTGGCCCAGAATGCCAGCTTTAATTAGTGACAAAAGTGGTTTCACCGGAGGTTGTGCTTGGAAACAAATCTTGAGAACCCAGCTTATACTGGCTTTTCGAGTTCTCCAGCCTCTTGCAGGTAATCAATGATCCCTTGCAGCAGCCCTTGGGCTATCTTGTCCTGGTAGGCTGAATCAAGTAGTTTTTCTCTTTCCTCCGGGGAGCTTAGGAAGCCAACTTCTGCCGATACGGCGGGAAGCTTGGTGTGCTGCAAATATAGGGACTGTGAGCGCACCCCGCGATCACGTGCCTGCGTAGAATCGATCAGCGAGTGCTGAACCAATTCCGCTAACTTCCAGCTCGGGTCATCCTGGGCCCTGGTGTCATCGACGAGGGTTTCAACTCCGTGTACGCCTTCGTCACTGAAGGAGTTTACGTGTACCGATAGGAAGATAACAGCTCCGGCCTTTTCTGCCAGTTCAAGCCGGAGTTCATTATCTACGGTGATATCGCTTGTTCGAGTAAGCACCGCCTCTATCTGGGGCTCCTGCTTAAGTAGCTCCACGAGCCGATTGACAATTTGCAGGTTGAGATCCTTCTCCAGGACTTCGCCGGCGACTCCACCAGGATCTCTTCCGCCGTGGCCTGGATCAAGGCCGATAGTGACAACGGGCCTCTCCGGCTCTGTAACGACCGGTGGTTCAGCAGGAGGTGCGCTGCGCTTAAATACGCCAGCCAAGGCGAGAGACCCGATGATCACGGCAATCAATACAAGAAGTGCTATTCCACGCCTAGTCATGATTCTATCTTAGCCACTATCAATATGGCCTTACCCGCTCTGTGTCCGGTTGATAAGGTCCATTAGTTGCATCGGATTGATTGACTCGTGTCCTATGATAGCAGGGGGCATCGGTTCTTCTAGCGATGATTGGCGAAACTGTTTGCTATTGACTACAAGTCAACTGATGACCATGATGGGATAGGAGGTGGTAAAAACGGCGATTTTACCGTGGAGCAACCTAAAGAAGGTGTTTAGTATCCTCAAGTCGTCCCTATCGCCAAACCAGATCGCGTTCTCGTTTGCCCTTGGGGTATTTGCTGGTGTTCCTCCAATGGGTCTTCACGTAATCATCCCAGCAACCCTTGCTCTTCTTATCCGTGGAAGTTTTCGCGCATTCTTGCTGTCTATGGGTTTGTTCAAGCTAATCTCGATTGGTGTTGCTCCGTTTAGCTACGCTATTGGCAGGTTTCTGTTGGATACTAGCCGTGGGCTTGATTCCATGTGGCGTGCGTTAACCCACCTGCCTGTGGCAGCGCCAATGGGCTATAACCGCTACCTGTTGTTGGGAGCGCTTAGTCTATCGCTTGCGATAGCTATTCCGGTGTTCTTCGCGGTTCGCCTTGTTGTTGTTAAATACCGAAAAAGCTTCACTAATTGGGTTTCTGGCTTGAGTGTTTCCGCTAATTTACGGAAAAGAAAATGGGCAAGCTTCTTACGTTGGCTTTTTGTAGGCGGAAAGCCGAAGTACGGTACTTACAAGGCCCCGCGCGGCGTCTTTAGATACATCAGAAAAGGCGGGCTGGTGATTGTTCCCGTTGCCTATTTAGTTTGCTACCTGCTGGCAGCGTTGATTGTTCCGTTCTTGTCCGGCACAATTGCCACCTCCGCCGCTTCCTACGTCATTGGAGGAGAAGTAGCTGTCAAAAAGAGCTCCTTCAGCCTATTTACAGGAAGGCTAAACCTAACAGATCTTTCCATTCAGGACCCCGATAAACCTGAAGAAAACGTGCTAGAAATCCCATTGTTAACACTGGATGCGGGTATGCTGCCGCTGCTTGAAAAGAGGGTGGTGTTCAATGCTGTAGAAATCAGTGATGCGTACATGCATGTGGTAAGACAGGAGGACGGAACGCTCAATGTGGATGACTTCAGCACAGGCTGGAACGCAGAAGGCTATATGGAATGGGCAAGAAAACATGCAAATGATGTCGATTGGTGGAGTTTATTGCAGCGATTAATCGAGTATATGGGTCAGCCTCGCCCACGTGAGCCAAAGGCTGATTTGTCGCAATATGCGGGCGGGCGATCCTTTTCTCCCTATAGTACGGTGTTTGCTGTGGAACAGTTTACCCTGGGGAAGATTCATGTAAGCCTTGAGGATAGGCGCAATTTTGATCAAGGCTTTCCGCCTTTGACTCTCACGGATGTGGAGATTGAAAACCTAGCGTTTCCTGCAGAGCTTGCGAGCGATCCTGTCAAAATCAAGATAAACGGTAGAGTGGGACAGGCAGATCAGCAAAATGATGGATACCGACAGGCCTCTTTCCTGTTAACAGTGGAGTTGGATAATCGCCAAGAGCCGGCAGTGCATGAGTACAATCTTGAGGTGCAGGACATGAACCTGACGCAGATGTCTTGGCTGTACAATACCAGCCTTCCGTTAGTGATAATCTCTGGGAGAGCAACGCTGAGCGCTTCTGTGACAATCACTGGAGAGCAGGCGGAGGGAGGGGCCTCTCTTGCTTTGCAGGACTTAGTCATTGCTCAGTCCCCCGGGGTGCAGTTGTTTGGGCTCTCACAGGAGCTTACGCAGAGGTCAATAGAGGGCATTAACCGGTATTCTCAGGATCTGCCGATCGTGATTGGTGTTGGAATCGACGGCAGCGCTGATGCGCCGCAGGTTCACTGGCAAGAGCCTTTGTTGGAGATTGCCCGTCAGGGGTTAATGCTGGAGGGAAAACGTGAGCTTCAGGGGGCGATTGACCAGCTTGGTGCTAAAATAGGAACCTCTGCCCCAGGGCCTGACGTGACGCTTACCCCTGGTTACCAGCAGTTGCAAGAACAGGCTGAAGATTATGTGAGAAAGGCTATCGCTGGCGATGCTATCGCTAGCGATGCTATCGCTGGTGATGATGAGCAAAGCACTCCTGAGACGACAGAATTGTTCAAAAGCATACTTGATAAGCTGTTTCCCCGCGACAAGGAAGGTGAGTAAGAGGTCTGTGTGGTAAAGCACGCTGCTCAGATATCACCTTCTTAGGACAAAGGTCATATGTAAAGGTGCGCGATGTTTGCTTAACGCCGGCCACAGGGTATTGCTGTATTTTGCTTTGGAAGCGTTAATTGGCGTGGGTAATCGAGATTACATTCGCGCTTAAATGGGTGGTGAAGCGCGAAGTAGTGGTCAGAAGGAGGGATTGCCCTTAACAAAAGGGAGTTGCTAAGGCCTTTGCCTCCTTGAACCTGCGGCGGAGATGCGATGCCCTCCTGCGTCTCCGCCGTACTCTATAGTGTATGGGCATAATACCAGCGCTGTTTCTTTAACAAGAAGCCATCTTACATCACTGACATCAACAGCCTATCTATCGTGAACCAACATATGCCAATTGTTAAGTGATAGGTTTTGGGTTGTACTTACGATAGATAATCATTGGCAAAGGCAAAAAAACAACCTGCCACAACGCAGGGCGGCAATTGTGGCAGGGCAAAGGCGGGCTAAGCCTTTTTTTCCTCGCGGTTGAGATACTGCAAAATTGCATCAACAACGAGGTAGTTGATTGACCGGTCCCGCTTATCACTAAGCTGGATTAGCCGTTCAACTGGCTTATCTTCCATCTTCTTCTGTGGAATGTAGATGGAAAGCTTATCAAGGATCTCTTTCTTTGCCATCTTGTTCACCTCCTCATAAATAGAATCGTTTTTCACCGTCTTCTCATTTAATCCCTGTTAACTAATAGGATAAGGGTTAGAGAAAAATTTACTATGCCAAAAACAAGAAAAAGACTATGGAAAAAACATGGAAGAAACCATGCAAGTATCCATTGTAGAGCCATTTAGCACGAGAAAGAGGGGAGGTATTCAAAACATGTGAGCGATGCGCTATACTACAGAAAGTGTATAAGCAGCAGCATACTGGTTCAGGGAGGGCATTATGAGATCGATCGGTCGTCTGTTGGGGTTAATGGTGTTGTTGGGTATCCTTGCGGCGGTTGGGGGATGTGGTCCAGGTACTGTAGCTGTGATCGATGCTACTGGGCTAGAGGGAGTGGTTCCCCTTACCGTGAGCTTTGATGGAAGCGGTTCAAGCTCTCCAAGTGGGATAGGCACATACACGTGGAGTTTTGGAACTTCTGATCCGAACGTGTACACGCAACAGGGCGAGTATACATATGAACATGCCGGAACCTATACATTGACGTTGAGGGTACGAGGAGAAGACGGGTCGACGGATACGACGAGCGTTACAGTAACGGTTGACCCAGCGGTGTGGATCACCGATGCTAATTTAGACACGGTATACAAACTGGATTTAGAAGGTAACTCGATTGATTCCTTTTTGCTTCCATTTAGTGAGCCACGCGGGATAACCGTTGGAGAGGTTGCAGGTAAGATGTGGCTTTTCGTCGCTTGTTACAACGGTGGTAACCAGCGTATACTCCGCATTGATCCGGCAACTGGAAATGTGACGCAAAACTACAGCGCGCCAGCGCAATCGCCGCTTAATCTGACATATCAGGCACAACAGCGAAAGCAGATATGGCACGTTGATGGTCTTAATAGGAAGCTATATCGGCTCAATCCGCCTGATCTGAAAGTGTACGATTCTTACGGGGATAGCTACTTTAAGGCTACTTCTGGAGAATATGTGGGAAATTTGCCCTTCCTGTGGACTCCTCAAGGGCTAGATTGGACTCCAGAAGCGAACACCTCTGGCCATCTGTGGTACCTGGAGGGTCAAAACCGAATGTTGTACAAGATCAAGATCATTCCTGGCTACGATATCATGTCAGACACACAGTTGGAGATTGTCAGTAATCCTATAAATATACCTATCTTCTCGGCTTCGGCGATCGATATGTATGAGGGCAAGCTGTGGGTGATCGATGTGGATAGCCACTCGATCATCGAGGTTGATCCACAGACTGGGGTGTTGACAGGCAACAAGATCACAGGCTTTCCTGGCGCATCGCCAGCGGGACTAGAGATTCAACACTGATTTAGAAGTGGGTGTTTGCCAGAAAATGTTTGGTGGCACAAGGATGTGTATGGTAATCTAGATTATTATGCGTCTTGGAATAATAACCAGCGGTGGAGATGCTCCCGGGATGAATGCGGCGATTCGTGCTGCCGTACGCTGCGGAACAGGGTACGGGCAAGAGTTAGTGGGAATCGAACATGGCTACGGGGGATTGATTGCAGGAGACATGATTCCTCTTGATAACCGGGCGGTGGGAGGGATTATCGAGCACGGCGGCACCTTCTTGGGGAGTGGTCGATCGGAAGAATTTATGACCAGTCAAGGTCAGCAAAGAGCACTCGATAGCTTAGAATCTGCGAATCTCCAGGGCCTGATAGTCATTGGTGGTAACGGATCACTTGCTGGGGCGCGCTGGTTGCAGGAGCAGGGTGTCCCTTGCGTGGGAATACCAGCCTCGATTGATAACGACATATATGGCTCGGCCATGGCCATCGGTGTGGATACAGCCTTAAATACAGTTTTACAGTGCTTGGATCGCTTGCGTGACACAGCAATATCGCATAATCGTGTTTTCGTTGTGGAGGTCATGGGCCGCGAATCTGGCTACATTGCGCTTATGGGCGGCCTGGCAGGTGGGGCAGAGATTGTTTTGGTACCAGAGTTCCCGGTCTCTTTAGAGCAGGTATCTGATAATGTCCTTTCCGGGCTTAAGAAAGGGAAGCATCACTCCATAATTGTTATTGCTGAGGGCTTCAAGCCGGCTGATGGCAAGCAGGAAAAGGACTCTGTTAGCAGGACCATAAGCGAATTTCTTGAGCGCACCTGTAAGGTAGAAGTCCGCTTGAGTATCCTTGGCCACCTGCAGCGCGGCGGATCGCCTAGCGCGTTTGACCGCATTCTGGGATCTCGTTTAGGAAGCGCTGCTGTACGCATGCTCGCTGATGGTAAGTCGGGAGTGATGGTGGCGCTAAGGGGGGAAGAGCTGAAGAGCTCCCCTCTTTCTGATATTGATTTACCAGGTGAGAATTTCAACCCGGATATCTACCAACTAGCTTACGAGATCGCCAATTAGCTGCTTGCTTTATGCGCTAAAACTATCGCTCCATACTCCACTGCCCTCTTGGCAAGTGGAGTGATGCGGACATCAGGCGGGGAGACGTTAAGGTGCAAGCACATCTCCTTGTGCATCGGGTCAACGATCTCAGGATGGTTCACCGCGATACTACCTCCCAGGGTGATAATAGCAGGATCGTAAGCGTTCGCTATTGCGGACAGCGCTATTCCGCCGTAGTGTATGAAGTCGTCTAAAACATTCTTTGCTAACTCATCGCCCTCTTGTGCTGCACGGAAGACTAGCTGTGGGGTAACAAACTCCAGTAGCTGCCACGGGATTGACAGCTGTGGGTTGATCTTAAGTGCCTCTTGTCGGATTAGGTTTGTAAGCGGTGAAGTAAGACGCAAGCCTTTGTTTACAAGGCGAATGCGTGTGTTTTGCACCATGCCCCGGCCCGAGCAATACGCCTCTGCGCACCCATCGTTACCGCAGCCGCAGCGCAGGCCGCTTTCTTTTACCAGGATATGACCTACCTCGGCTGCGTTTCCATCCTTTCCCAGCAGTAGATGTCCGCCACTCCACACCCCTGCGCCTAGTCCAGTGCTCATAGTGACGTAGACAAGGTGCAGGCTTTCTTTATCTTCTACGCCTTGGCCAACTCCGAAGAAGGCTTCTCCTAAAACGGCTGTGTTGCAGTCATTTTCCAATACGACAACTGCTGAGAACGCCTTTTTGAGTGGCTCGATAAGCGGCACGAAGAGAAACGATGATGGCATACCTTGAGGCACACTTACAGCAAAGTTCGGAGGATTTCTGATGCCTCCAGACTGAAGCGGACCAGCTGATCCTATCCCTATTGCCGCGATGTTGCTTATGCCACTCTCCTTTAGCATGCCTCGTAGCATATGTTCAATCTGCGAGGCTGGGCCATACCAGTCGACCCCGGATCTTGTATGCTGTGCTTCTTGGGCTTTCCTGGGGATAAATGAGCCGTTACTTGTATTGAGCGGTTCTTCGCATCGAGAGATGATTTTCCCTTCGATATTGCTTATCAAAACCGCGACCTTGGATCCTCCAAGGTCTATTGCGGCTAAATATGGCTCATTAGTTGACACAATATTCCTCCCATCTTAATTAAAGCTGTTTCTTTGCCCTACCTGGGATGTTACTGGGCTTCTTGCATCTATCAAGTAATCGTAAGACAGCGACCACAAAAGCGCAATAAAGCTTGCTGGTAAGTCTGTGAAAGGCAAATTGGCAATTGCGCTACTTGCAAGATAGGCTCAGCTTTGACTTATCTGAGAGTGGGCTTTCCGATTAGGCAAAAGACACAGGAGCTTCTATGGCGATCAGGCACTAACGTAATCAGGTGAGATGTCTCTTAAGCACTTATCGTATCCTGGTTGAAAAAAATGATGGCTTACAAACGGCAGCGGTTGGGAAGGGTAGAGCTTTAACAACAGGAAATGGAAAGGGGCCTAGTATTGGCTTGTTTCTTTCAGTGTTGATCATTGTCCCTGAGGAGAGTAGGAGTACTGGATCTACGTTATATAACAGTAAGTAAACTATCAACTACCAATTTAGGAGGTTTTCTTTGCCAGGTCTACCTTGAACTTTTCTATTAACTCCACCGGAGTTGGGTCCAGCTGGTTTGCTAATGCCAGGTAGTAACTGACATAGTCTGCGAAATAGATCTGTGCCAGGATCTGTGCCAACTCGGTCTTTCCTTCGGCGACTATATTGCTGTAGGGAACTTTGTGTTCTACGAAAAGGGAAACCATGATCTCCATTCGGGCACGGTTTTCTGGCAGGTCAGATGAGTTTTTCAAAACGATAATGTGCTGATTTGGCATAAGGTTGCTTTTTACCAAAGCTAAAATCTCATTATGATTTAGCTCAGAAAAGGCGTTCCAGTAGGCTGGTTGTTTGGCATTTTCGTTTATCTGTGTTTTAAACCGCATCGCGACTAGATCAGTGTTCCCAACTGTTCCGTAAATTACGGGCACATGCCCGTAGAGCTCCTGTGCCAATTTCTTGGCTGGATTGCTCTCCAGAGGAACGCTGTACGTGCATTTTCCCTTGATTGTTCCTAGGGCGGCAAAAAGGTGATCCCATTGGCCTAGTGTCTTACATAGTTTGCTTCTCAATAGTACTGTCAAGAGGGGCAAGGCAAGGTAACCTGTTGCTGCGCGAGGTTGGTATCCGGAGGGTACTTTTAAGAACGGCAGCGCGTGGTCCTGTGCAATAGATTGCATCTTTCCGCCGCTTGAGATACATAGAATCTGCAGATTAGCCTTGATGCCTTCATTAAGACAGGCGAGTGTCTCTGCTGTGTTGCCCGAGTAGCTAATTGCCACAAGCAAAGTATTGCGATTTACAAAGCTAGGCAGGTTATAGCTTCTGTTAACTAGGATTGGTATGTTAGCGAAGCGTAGTGCCAAATCTCCAGCCATTGCTGAGCCGCCCATTCCGCATACGAGTACCTTGTCGATTGGCTGTTGTGGGGCAAAACTAAAGGCTTCACCCGCGTTGATCGCTTTCCTGCACTGCTGGTCAAATGAGTCTATGGTATCGATCATTCCGCTATGATCGTAGCGTTTGTCAAAAAGGCCTTCGTTTCCCATAAGCATGATACAAAACATGGTACACCGAATGTTGGCCTCAACGCAAACTGGAAAGAAGATACATTGATCTATCTAATGGTTGATAGGTTGCGGCAGACGTTGTAGTTTGATAACAATACCTGGCATCATTGTAGGAAAAGGTAGAAAGGCTAGCAAAGACCTACCAAATGGTCATAAATTGGCCCCTGGGTGCGTCTTGACATGCCCTGTAGGTAGGAGTATACTTCTGCTTGTAGTGCCTGGTCATTGAAAAGTGGATAGCGTGGTAAAGAGTTCCTCGTTAATGAGGAACCTTGTCAATTTGAGTTTAACATCAGGATCAAAGTCTAAAACTAAGAGAGTTTGATCCCAGCTCAGGATGAACGCTAGCGGTGCGCTTAACACATGCAAGTCGAGCGATCGAGCCAGTCAGATTAACTTTCGGGTTTTGATGATTGGTAACGGAGCGGCGGACTGGTGAGTAACACGTGGTCAACCTACGCTCTTGACGGGGACAACCTTCCGAAAGGAAGGCTAATACCCGATGTTGTGCAAGCTCGGTGGAGCTTGTTCCAAAGACGGTCCTGCCGTCGCAAGGGGAGGGGACTGCGGCCTATTAGCTTGTTGGTAGGGTAACTGCCTACCAAGGCTATGATGGGTAGCTGGTCTGAGAGGACGACCAGCCACATTGGGACTGAGATACGGCCCAGACTCCTACGGGAGGCAGCAGTGGGGAATCTTTCGCAATGGACGAAAGTCTGACGGAGCGACACCGCGTGGGGGATGAAGGCTCTCGGGTTGTAAACCCCTTTTCTGAGGAAAGAATAAGGATGGGAGGAAATGCCCATCCGATGACGGTACTTCAGGAATAAGCATCGGCTAACTTCGTGCCAGCAGCCGCGGTAAGACGAAGGATGCAAGCGTTATCCGGAATTACTGGGCGTAAAGGGCGTCTAGGCGGTTGGGTAAGTCATCTGTGAAAGCCCTCAGCTCAACTGAGGAAGGTCAGGTGAAACTGCTCGGCTTGGGTGCAGGAGAGGAGGGTGGAACTCACAGAGTAGCGGTGGAATGCGTAGATACTGTGAGGTACCCCGATGGCGAAGGCAACCCTCTGGCCTGCTACCGACGCTGAAGCGCGAAAGCGTGGGGAGCAAAGGGGATTAGATACCCCCGTAGTCCACGCCCCAAACGATGTTCACTGGGTGTCGGTCACTCATATAGATCGGTGCCGGAGCTAACGCATTAAGTGAACCGCCTGGGGAGTACGGCCGCAAGGCTAAAACTCAAGAGAATTGACGGGTCCCTGCACAAGCGGTGGAGCACGTGGTTTAATTCGATGATAAGCGAAGAACCTCACCTGGGCTTGACATATTAGTGGTAGGAACCTGAAAGGGTAACGACCTTTCCCTTCGGGGTTGGGAGCTAGTACAGGTGATGCATGGCTGTCGTCAGCTCGTGTCGTGGGACGTAGGGTTAAGTCCCGAAACGAGCGCAACCCTTGTCGTTAGTTGCCAGCGGGTAATGCCGGGGACTCTAACGAGACTGCTGGTGAATAGCCGGAGGAAGGAGGGGATGACGTCAAGTCATCATGTCCCTTATGCCCAGGGCGACACACATGCTACAATGGGAGGTACAAAGGGTCGCAATACCGTAAGGTGGAGCCAATCCATAAAAACCTTCCTTAGTTCGGATTGAGGTCTGCAACTCGACCTCATGAAGCCGGAATCGCTAGTAATCGCAGGTCAGCCACACTGCGGTGAATATGTACTCGGGGATTGTACACACCGCCCGTCACACCAACCGAGTGGGGGGTACTTGAAGTCGTTCTATCAAAGAGCGCCGAGGGTAACCTCCGCAAGAGGGGTGAAGTCGTAACAAGGTAGCCGTAGGAGAACCTGCGGCTGGATCACCTCCTTTTTAGGGAGTTTACAGACCAGCACACATTTTTGACATGAACCGCGCTATCCCTTTTCTCCCGCATTCCTTTTTTCAAGGTGACAGACGTTACCTTTTATCACCGGGAACTTTCCCTTTTCAAGCGTGCCTTTTCCTCGTGCATCTTGCTAAATCGAGTTACCCTCGTCGTGCATAACTGAAGGGGGTCACATGATGCAATCGGTTCGTGACAGTATGACTATCGGAGATTTGCTGGCGGGTATGGGCGAATCGATTGATGTTGAACGGGGAGAGACTATCTTTCATCCCGGAAGCCCGAGCAACGCGGTATATCTAGTTGAAGAGGGAAGGATAAAGCTATCCTTTCTTGACGAAAGCGGCAAGACCTTGACCATCGCTATCCTAGACCCGGATCAGATCTTTGGGGAAATGTGTTTGGTAGGGGAGAAGGTACGGCGTTATCTGGCTGCTGCCATCGAAGATTCCTACGTGCGGCGAGTAGATAAGAAGGATTTTGTTGACACGGTAAACGCCAATCCGCTCAACCTGCAGTTGATGCTCAAGCATTTTGCCAGAAGGACGCGCGTACTTGAGGAGACTTTGGAAGACTTCGCATTTAAGGACATTCAAGCCCGGTTGTCGCGACAGCTACTCAAACTCTCTGATGAGTATGGTGTTAAGACCAAAGAAGGGATACTGATCGGATTCCAGTTAACGCACAAGGATCTGGCCGATATGATCGGCTCAGCCAGGGAGAACACTACCCTCGCTCTGAATCGTTTTGCTCGCGAAGGGATACTGGATAAGAGCCGCTATCGGATCGTCATCAAGAACGAAGAAGGCTTGCGCGATAAGTGTCGTACTCGTGTTTGAGCTAGAAAGTGCTTGATGTACTTGCATTAGCGTTTAGCCATCTAAGTCCTTGCATCGATATTCTTGTCAGAGGCTAAAAGGATTAGTTTTCCCAGTTGGCGGATTTGTCTTGGGATAATGCCAGGCAAGAAGTTAATAACAGGACTTTCTTACAATGATATCTAGAGATCCAAGCTCTACGTTAACAGGAAGTTCTGGATTGGCTAACAAAAAAAGGGGAGCAAGGTTAGGTGCTCCCCTTTAGTGGATGTATTGAAGTTATTTCTTGGCAAGCTTCTCGTAGTCTCTGTACCGCTGGTTGTACTCCTCCTCTAGACGCGCGTGTAGCTTCTTTGCCTCTTCTGGGAATGTTTTCAGCAGGCTTGAGTAACGAACTTCTCCCATCAGGAACTCCTGGAAATCTCCGCTTGGCTCTTTGGAATCAAGCTGGAAGGGGTTCTTCCCCTGTTCGGACAATCTGGGATCGTAGCGATAAAGCGGCCAGTAGCCAACCTTTACTGCTTGTTTTTCTTCTTCCTGAGTGCTAGCCATTCCCTTTTTCAGGCCTTGATTTATACAGGGAGCGTAAGCTATCAAGATGCTTGGTCCAGGATAGGATTCCGCTTCTATGAATGCCTTCAGGCACTGATTCATGTTTGCGCCCATGGCCACGGAGGCAACATAAACGTATCCGTATGTCATGAACATCATCCCGAGGTCCTTTTTCTTTGTCTTCTTGCCAGAGGCAGCAAACTTGGCTACCGACCCGGTGGGGGTAGCCTTGGATGACTGTCCTCCCGTGTTTGAGTATACCTCGGTATCCAGCACCAGCGCGTTCACGTCTTGAGCCATTGCCATTACATGGTCAAGCCCTCCGTAGCCTATATCGTAAGCCCAACCATCTCCCCCCACTATCCAAATGGATTTTTTGATAAGAAGGTCTTTCATGGAAAGTATGTTCTGCAATAGGTCGTTATTCTTCGCACCAGCTTCCAATAACGGAATCAGCTGTCTTGCAGCGGTTCTGGACTCCTCAGCTAAGTCCTTGCCTGAGAGCCATTCCTTCAAAGCTTCTTTGGTCTTATCGGATACGTTGCTATCAATGGCCTCTGTCACTATGCGAGCGAGATAGTCACGGCGCGCGCGCATTGCAAGTCCCATGCCAAAGCCGAACTCGGCATTGTCCTCAAACAAGGAATTTGCCCATGTTGGGCCATGTCCGTCCTTGTTGACGCAGTAGGGAACAGCGGGAGCGGAGCCACCGTAGATCGATGAGCAGCCGGTGGCATTAGCAATAAGCATTCGATCACCAAATAGCTGGGTAGCAAGCTTTACGTAAGGGGTTTCTCCGCAACCAGGACACGCACCGGAAAACTCAAATAGTGGGCGAAGGAACTGGCTTCCAGTAACTGTCTTTGTGTTTACCTTCTCTGGGTGACTGGGTAGCTTTTCGAAGAACTGCCAGTTGTCGTTTTCCTTGTCAACTTGTGATGCTAAAGGTTCCATGGAAAGAGCCTTGTTTCCTTTCATCCCCGGACATACTTCAACGCAATTTTCGCACCCAGTGCAATCCAATGGGCTTACCTGTATGCGGAAGAACAGGTCCTCCATTCCCTTTCCGTTAGCAGGAATGGCGGTGAAACCATCAGGTGCATCTTCAAGCTCTTCCTTGGTTGCCAGCACAGGGCGGATCGCCGCATGCGGGCACACAAGAGAACAGAAGTTACATTGGATGCAGTTGTCGGGGTTCCACTTGGGGATATTTATCGCAACGCCCCTTTTCTCGTACTGGCTTGTTGCTGTCGGGAAACTACCGTCGGGGCCTGTCCATTGGTATTTTCCGTCGAGCTCTGCAGCGAAAGCACTTACAGGAAGTGAATCTCCTTCCTGTAGTTCCATTGGCCTCATCACCTCAATGACCCATTTTGGGATATCCTTTTCGTCGGAGTGATCTGCGCTGGAAGCGGATGCCCATGACTTGGGAACGTCTACCTTCACGAGATTATCCAGCGCTGCGTCGACTCCCGCGTAGTTCATCTGGACGATCTTTTCGCCCTTCTTGCCGTAGGCCTTGACGATCGCCTCTTTCAGATGGGCGGTCGCTTCCTCTAAGGGAAGGACCCCGGCCAGCTTGAAAAATACAGTTTGCATAATCATGTTAATTCGCCCACCAAGGCCGACTTCTGAGGCAATCTTGACAGCATCGATGGTATAGAAATTAAGGCTTTTGTCGGCGATGGTTCGCTTGAGCGACGCTGGTAATTTCTGATCCAGTTCATCGTTGGTCCATGGGCAATTCAAGACAAAGGTCCCGTTTTTCTTAATCCCTGCCAAAAGATCGTACTTGTGGACAAAGGCCGGGTTGTGACAGGCTATGTAATCGGCGTTCTTTATCGTGTAAGGTGACTTGATGCGTTCTGTTCCGAAACGTAAGTGGGAGATGGTTATCCCCCCCGATTTCTTGGCATCGTAGGCAAAATAGCCCTGTGCGTAAAGGTCGGTGTTGTCGCCTACGATCTTAATGGCATTCTTGTTAGCCCCTACCGTTCCGTCGGCGCCAAGTCCCCAGAACTTGCACTGGATAGTTCCTTCTGGTGCTGCGTCGATCTCTGACTCCACGGGGAGCGAGGTTTTTGTGACGTCGTCAACTATTCCTACCGTGAACTGGTTCCTTGGGCTGTCCTGCTTCAGGTTATCAAATACGCTCTTGACCATGGCTGGAGTGAAATCCTTGGACCCAAGACCGTAGCGGCCGCCGACCACTAGGCGGTTGTCGCCCCGCTCTTTAAGGGTTGTTGAGATATCCTTGTAAAGAGGTTCACCATCGCTTCCAGATTCCTTTGTGCGGTCTAGGACAGATATACGTTTAACGGTACTGGGAAGCACCTTCAAAAAGTGGTCAGCTGACCATGGGCGATAGAGGCGGACCTTTATGGCTCCGACCTTCTCCCCCTGAGAGATGAGATAGTTAACTGTCTCTTCGGCAACATCGCATGCAGATCCCATCAGCACGACAACGCGATCGGCATCTGGAGCGCCTACATAGTCGAACAGGTTATACGTGCGGCCGGTCAGCTCGCTGACCTGTTTCATCACTTCGGCTACAATTGCCGGTGCAGCCTGGTAATACTTGTTGGCTGCCTCTCGTCCTTGGAAGTATATATCAGGGTTCTGCGCTGTGCCTCGCAGGTGAGGATGTTCCGGATTCATAGCCCGTTTTCGGAAAGCCTCTATCTTGTCCCAAGGGGCCAGTTTTGCCATATCGTCGTAGTCCAAAACATCAACCTTCTGGATCTCGTGCGAAGAACGGAATCCATCAAAGAAATGTACAAATGGCACATTTGAACCGAGCGCCGCGAGATGGGCAACTAGGGCAAGGTCTATCACTTCTTGTATGGAAGAAGACGCAAGGAGGCCAAACCCGGTCTGGCGTGTGGCCATAACGTCAGAGTGATCCCCGAAGATGGACAGCGCATGTCCAGCGACTGCGCGTGCAGATACGTGAAATACTCCCGGCAGAAGCTCACCGGATATCTTGTACATGTTGGGGATCATCAATAGTAATCCTTGGGATGCGGTGAAAGTTGTAGTCAGCGCACCCGCGACTAGGCAGCCGTGTACAGCTCCAGCAGCCCCTGATTCAGCTTGCATTTCGGTTACCTGGAGAGCTTGACCGAAGATGTTCTTGCGCCCGTGGGCTGCCCACGAATCGGCAACCTCTCCCATGGGGGAACTTGGGGTGATGGGATATATAGCGGCAACGTCGCTGAACGCATAAGCTACATGTGCTGCTGCTGTATTCCCATCTATTGTCATCATGTGCTTCTCTACCATATGGGTTTTCCTCCTCAAGATATGAGCAGTATTATTTTATCACTCACTCAGATATCAATTGTAACCTTACCTTTTGGCTCGTACAACGGCAGAATCATTGGCGGTCACGTCCCCCACCTCAACATAGGACAGAAAGCTTCTAGTAGCTCGTTGTATAACGATCGGCTTCATTATGAGCTCTTAATACAAGTTATACATTACTCCTCAATATACAATGATCATATGAACTCTTTTATCATATTGTCGTGTGCCAAGTAGCCTGGGTGCTGACCTGTAGATGAGTTAGCTCTTGAAAGCCTTTGAGGAGATGCTTGCAGGTTTTCGAGCAAGTTTGCACCCGTTTCGATTTACGGATATAAACACGCGCATGAATAGGATGAATATCATGAAGGAAATAGTGCAATTCTTCCTTTGCGGTTTTGGATGTCTAAAACGTGAGATGTCCAGGCATAATAAAGGTAAGATATCTGTTAAAAGGAGGCGCGGCAATGAAACGTTTTGGAAAGCTCTTACTTCTGGTTGCTGTGATTGCTTCCCTGTTTGTCTCGGTAGTAGCTATAAGCGTATCTGCCGATCCAGTTCATGTTGGCGGAGGACCCCGTTTGACTTCTTCCGGCGGCACGCAATTTGGCAGTGGGGCAACAACATTCAGTTCACCAGTTCATGTCGGTGGGGGTTAGGCAAAGCCTTTAGAAGGGATCCAGCGTGGTTGCAGGTCTGACAATCGTCCGGAGAGCGGACGAAAAAGTTAGTGTAGGCAAGAAAGCTACTTCGCTGGATCTGCTCGTACAGCAGGAGACGCTCGATGTATCTCGGCAGCGCGTGATATCAGGGAAGTATTTTTACCTTGACGCAGCCAGTGACTGGGAAGGCTTCGAATTCCTGTACGTTCTAAGTGGAACGATTCGCAGTGTTGATGACGATTTGATCCTCAGCGCCGGCGATTATATGTACCATCACGGTCTTCCTAAGCGGGCTCATTTCCGGGTGGAAGATGATATCG
The DNA here is from genome assembly GCA_964552295.1 of uncultured Thermotogae bacterium. Taxonomy (GTDB): domain Bacteria; phylum Bipolaricaulota; class Bipolaricaulia; order UBA7950; family UBA9294; genus M55B144. Next base: position 22,982 of record CAZKFV010000094.1, read on the forward strand.
AGTTCCTACTTGTTTCATCTCCGCCTGCCTTTCATCTTATGAGGGGCGAGATCCAAGAAATCATGCAGCTCGCGCGGTCGGTTGAGGAAAAGGACGAGGAGACGGAAGGCCATTGCTATCGCCTCGAACGGCTGGCGGTTGCCACAGGGGAAAGGCTGAAACTTACAGCAACTAGTTTGATTACGCTGTCTTATGCGGCGTATCTCCATGATGTTGGCAAGGTGAAGATTCCAAACGAGATCCTTAACAAGCCCGGTAAACTAAGCGAAGAGGAATGGGTTGAGATGCGCAGACATCCTGAATACGGCGCTCACATGATTGAGGGTAAGGCCTTTTTGGGGGACGCAGCGACAATTATACGTGCTCATCACGAGCGCTACGATGGGAAGGGTTATCCCAAAGGGCTTGCCGCCGATGATATTCCAATTGAGGCGCGTATTATCTCGGTTGTTGATGCTTACGATGCTATGGTATCAGATAGACCTTATAGAAGAGCTCTTTCTAAGAGGGAAGCTATCGATGAGTTGGTTAGCAATTCCGGAACCCAGTTTGATCCAAAGGTTGTGGATGCTTTCTTAAAGGTAATCGGAGAAATTGGGGAAGCAGGTGGCGCGGCGTAAGGTGCTTTGGAAAAGAGGCAGGCACTTCATCCTGCTTGTACCGATGGGAACGCTTGTTGGGTTAGTAGCAGGGATAATATTTCACGACGTCATATTTGCGGTCATTGTTGGCGCTGCTTTCGGCGTTACATTGGCCACTTTGTTTACTATCCAGACGCACTAAAATCTTTCTACTAATCCTCTTTAGCAGTCTTAAGGCATTAGTCTACAGCTAGATCCATAAGTCGGTCAGAAGCGTTTCCAGATTAGGTAGTCCGATCTCCTGAAGGTCGTAGCGCACACGAGTTACTGGAACTTTGAAGGATACTAACCTTGTTATATCGATTGGGGTTCCAACAACCACGCCTTCGCAATCGACTTGGTCAATAGTCTGTTGAAGATCGTTTATTTGCTGGTCGCCGTATCCCATCGCCGGAAGGAGGCAGCCGATTTTGGGATATTTGTTGTAGGTGTCTGTTATCGAGGCAACAGTGTAGGGGCGAGGATCGATTATCTCGCTTGCATTGAACCTCTTTGCGGCTATTGTCCCTGCTCCGTACTTCATTTCACCGTGTGTCAGTGTTGGACCATCCTCTATAACTAGCACACGCTTGCCTCGTATAACCGAAGGGTTATCGACTTGGATGGGCGACGCGGCCTCTATAATTTGCGCTTTTGGGTTGGCGTCAATGGCATTCCTTCTTACAAATTGGATGTCATCAAAAGATGCTGTGTCAACCTTGTTGATAACAATTATATCAGCGGTTCGTAGGTTGACTCCACTTGGATAATACAAAAGCTCGTGGCCAGCACGGTGAGGGTCGACAACGGTGATTGATAGATCTGGTTTGTAAAAAGAAAAGTCGTTGTTTCCGCCATCCCAAATAATTATGTCGGCCTCTTCTTCCGCTTTTCGTAGGATTTTTTCGTAATCAACACCAGCGTATACGATAGTTCCGTTGTCAATGTGCGGCTCGTATTCCTCTCGTTCTTCTATGGTGCAATCATACCTATCAAGATCATCATAAGTCTCGTAGCGCTGCCATTCTTGCTCGACAAGGTTTCCGTAAGGCATTGGATGGCGGATGACGGCAAGCTTTTTTCCGCGTTTCTTTAGGATTTCACATACCCTTCTTGTTGTTTGGCTTTTTCCAGAACCAGTGCGCACAGCAGTGATAGAAATAAGGGGCTTCTTCGATTCAACCATGGTTGACTTGGTTCCCATCAATAAGAAATCAGCGCCGGCCGCGTTGATGAGGGCAGAACGCTCCATGACGTACTGATTTGTTACATCGCTGTAGGCAAACACCACTATATCGATATTCCTTTCTGAAATCAGCCTCTCAAGGTCTGCCTCTGCTTCAATTGGAATACCGTTTGGATAAAGCGTGCCAGCGAGTTCGGCAGGGTAAGTTCTTCCTTCTATATCTGGGATTTGGGCTGCGGTAAAAGCAACAACATTGTATTCTTCGTTGTTGCGGAAATGGACGTTGAAGTTATGGAAGTCACGACCTGCTGCCCCCATGATGATAACTTGCTTCTTCATCTTGTCACTCCTTTGCGCGTCTGGTGAAGCATTATACCGACTGGTAGGAATCAACTGCAAGCAGCTTGTGCTTCGACTATGTTAGATATTAAGATTAGCCTGACATGTCACTGGCCAACAAAATAACCATAGGGCGGGCAACCTTTATTGTGCCAATAATACTTACCCTCCTGGTTGGGCTAAGGGAAATAGCCCTTGGGCTTTTCCTGATTGCTAGCGCTGGTGATGTTATGGATGGAGCGATTGCTCGAAGCAGAAATGAAGTGAGCAAACTGGGTAAGATTCTCGATCCTGCCGTTGACAAGATTCTTTACGCTTCACTTGTTGTTTCCTTATATGTCATGGGGGCAATTCCCTTAGTTTGGCTTATTCTTTTTTTCGTTCCACAGTTAGGATTAGCGCTAGGGGCTCTTTTTCTTCACTTTTCAGCCGGGAAAGCGCAAGGGGCCCGCATACTGGGAAAGCTTGCCTCTGTCCTCACGTTTGTTGCTATGAGCCTGTTGATCATCGATGTTGGCCCTGGAGTGATTCTTTTTGCTGTAGCTGTGGGGGTAACTTACGCTGCTGGAGTCGATTACTTAGTTGGCGCGATGCGTATTTTGAATCAGCATTGAAACTTGTCAGCTATTTCAGGCAGCGACACTTCCGCTGAGACAAAGAATTCAGGTGGGAGCGGGGCTGTGAAAGATGAGCTTTCGTTGCCTTTCGGATGCATAAACTTGAGTCGCCAAGCGTGCAGCATCAGACGGGCCCCTAAGTGCCCGTAAAGAGCATCGCCGATTATCGGGTGACCTATGTAGCGCATATGCACTCGTATTTGGTGGGTACGCCCCGTAAGCAGATGCACCATCAGTAAAGTAGAATCTGTGGTTCTTGCTATAACGCGAAACTCTGTCTGTGCCCTACGACCACGGGGGGTTATGGTCATGCGGCGGGGTCTGAGAGCATCTCTACCTATCGGAGCGTCAATAAACCCTTCTTCTTCTTTTATTATTCCTTCCACGTTAACTAGATACAGCTTGCATACCCCGCGCTTCGCAAATTGTGCTTTTAGGGCAGCCATTGCCTCATGCGTCTTGGCGATTACCATGACCCCACTCGTGTCCTTGTCCAGGCGATGGACAATGCCCGGCCGAGCCGGATCCTCTTCAACTGGCAGGTCTCGATCAACGAGGAGTCCTTCAACAAGTGTAGTCCCGGTATTTCCGGCTCCAGGATGAACCACCACTCCGGCATGCTTATCAACTACTACAATGAACTCGTCTTCATAAATGATACTTAGAGGGATTTCCCTTGGAGTTAGAATTTGCTTACTTGGAATTCTACAGACAATTATCTGCTGCTGCTGAAGCTGATAAGATGGTTTGGTTAACGTCTTTCCGTTTGACAGGGTAATTCTCCCATCGCGGATTAGTTGCTGGATCGTGTTTCTTGATATGTTTTCCATTCTGCTTGCCAAGTATCGGTCAAGCCTCATGCCTTCTTCCTCTCTGGTTACTACAAATTCGATCTTGCTCATCACACCCCGATTTGGTTGTGCCTCTTAGTGTGTCGTATAATACGAGGATCATGTGAAGAATGGAAGCGCACTGGGATGTAGTTGTAGTAATTACCCCGTGAGTGCTGTTCTTCTTTACAAGGAGAGTGAAGCGAGAGTTTTTCGCAATGAGATGAATATTGCTTTTATAGAAGCCTTGGAAGAGATGGCAAAAGAGAAAGGGGTTCCTCGCGAGAACCTTTATGATGCTATCAGACAGGGCTTGGCAGCTGCCTACCGTGAAGAGTATCACACTGATGCTGATGCTGAAGTGGAGGTAGAGATCGATCAGCACTCAGGGGATATTTTCATTAATGGCGAAAGAATAGAATTAGCGAAATTCGGTCGCATCGCTACCAAGAAAGCTGAAGAAGCCATTCGTCAAGCGATAACGCGGAAGAGAAGGGACATCGTATATGATTTGTATGTAAACCGTGTTGGTGAGATCATCAGTGGCTCTATACATCGTTTTGAGGGAAAGGATGTGTGGGTAAACCTGGGTGAAGCGGAAGCTATTATGCCTAATTCGGAGAGGATCCCGGGGGAACGTTATCATGCTGGCGATCGCTTGCGAGCATATCTGGTAAGCGTTGAGAAAACACAGGCTGACCCCAGAATACTACTTTCTCGGGCGCATCGGGAGTTCGTTCATCAGCTTTTGCGATTGGAAGTACCCGAGATTGACGAGGGAACACTTGTCGTTCGCAAGATCGCTCGTGAAGCAGGAAGGCGAAGTAAAGTAGCGGTTGAGTCGCTCGACTTGAATGTGGATGCTGTTGGAACCTGTGTAGGGGCGGGTGGCGCACGAGTGCGAGTGATAACCCGCGAGCTATCAGGCGAGAAGATCGATCTTGTACGCTGGAGTGATTCGGTGGAGCAGCTCCTGAAAAATAGCCTTGAACCGGCATCGGTTATCTCGGTTGACATCGATGAGAAGAACCGTCATGCCAAGGTTATTGTTCCTGATGATGAGTTATCCCTAGCGATCGGTAAGGGGGGACAGAACGTTCGCCTAACGGCGAAACTTATCGGGTATGACATTGCGGTGACGAGCCCTAGCGAGGAGGACAGCTAGGCGGTCGTGTATGGCAAGGATGATATCGGGCAAGAAACGAATTTTTTACCGTATTTTTCGGATAAGTCGTCGGTATGCATGGTTAGTACTTATAATATCTATAATCATCTCAGGGGCCGGCGTATATTACGTGCGGGACCTGCCAATAAGGGGATCGTTTCTTGACCTTCTTCCCCAGAATGATCCACTCATCGATGATTACCGCAAGACGGAAGAGTCGCTGTTGCAGAGCGATTATCTGGCTCTTCTTGTATCGCTTGATTCACCAGGAGAGCTTGCCTCGCAGGACGCTACCGATAGGCTTCTTGATGTTGCCAGAAAGATACAGCAGCAGCTTAGCAAAGACCCGGAGTTCATAGAAGTTAGCTACGAACAAGAGATAGCTCCCGAGATCCCCGACCAGTACCTTGTCCTTTACCGTCTAGACAAGAGTGAACTTGCAAATATAGAGGCGAGTGTAGCGTCTGCACAGGAGGCAATTTCAGGACCAGGGCGTACCACTCCGCGGTTGACAACAGACCTTTCAACGGCTTATCGGCTAATCAACGAAACGTTCACGCAGGCTATGTACGGCGGAGACGTTGTAGTGTCAGATGCCGATGTTATGGTAGAAGTGGAGGTTCAATTAGATAGTATCGCATCCCTAAACGAAGGCGTCATAGCAACCATCGACAACTTGGATAGCTTCTCGGTCGTAACGGCTAGTATTCGCGACATAGAGAAGGTGTTTGCTCCTTCAGACAAGCAGTCCGTGCGTACACCTGAGCCCTACTTCTCAAGCGATCGTAGTAAGCTTCTAATCAACGTGCGCCCGCGCTTGCCTTCTGAGACCGGTGTTACTTACAGCGGGGAAGTGATGAAAAGGCTTTACGAGGGCCTAGCAAATGTTGATCTCCAGAAGTACGGGGTGAGCATTGGTGTTACTGGGACGTACGCGTTTAACACCGAGACCAATTCTGTAATCAACGCGGACATGCTTAGAAGCACTATCATCTCCTCGATTGGGGTAATAGTGATCATATTTCTGGCCTTTGGATCCCTGTTTTATAGCATGATAGCTCTTATACCACTCTTGATGAGTGTTGTTCTCACTATGGCTTGGGCTAAGTTGGTGGTTGATGGGTTCAATCTCGTTACTACGTTCCTCCCAGCGCTCGTTCTGGGGCTAGGTATTGACTACAGTATCCACTTCATTTCTAGATACGCAGAGGAGCGAACTAAGGGGACTTCGTTCAACAGGGCACTACATGTGACCGTGGAGAAAAAGGGTGAAGCTGCCTTTGTCGCGGCTACGACGACAGGTATTGTGTTCCTAGGCCTACTGCTCTCGCGTTCCCGAGCTCTATTCGAGATGGGGGCGATTACGGGAGTAGGGATCCTGCTTTCATTCGTCACCACGCTTCTCATTCTACCATCACTGATTACTCTTTTTCATTTCTTGTTTCGCTTTCACCATCGCGAGGGGGTTCTTAACTACACAGTGCATCTGACTCGCTTTTTTCAGTTTATCACTGGTCGAGCAAGAGCCATATTCGTTATAGTGCTTATTTTGACCTTCTTTGTGGCTTTTCAAGCAGCTCAGACGCATTTTGTCTTTTCCAGTAGAGATATGATTCCTGATGTGGAAAGCCAGAAGGTTCTAAGCGAGGTATTGGAAGCATTCGGCGAGGAGAGCACCGGCATTGGAAATTACTACACTTTCTTTGCAACAGACGAAGATGAAATGACGAATATAGTCAGCCATTTGCGGGATAGTGATTTGGTAAGCAGCGTTGACTCTGCCCTGAGCCTGTTACCCGTTAATCTTGCTCAGCAAAGAGATGTGCTTGACCAGCTGGATATAGGTCTGTACATAGATCAACTTGACATAATTGATATCAGCCTTGACACGCGGGCGTCGGCACAGACCCAGATCAGGGCTCTTTTTGCTCAATTTGGGCTGTTGCAGTATCTTGCTGGAATGAACGGCCAGAAGCAGATTTGTTTGGCTGCTGACCTAGTCCAATCCCAGCTAAGGGGGGTTCGGGAAAGGCTCAATGAGATAGATGTTGATGCAGTAAGGCAAGAAATAGCCATCCTGAAGGAGGAGCTTACCAGGCTTGACAAGAATCTTGCTGAGGTCAAAGAGCTGCCTCCTGCAGAGACGTTGTTGCGTGATATACTAATGGCGCTTCCTGAGGGGATTCGTGCCAACTACCTTGCTCCAGACAGTAGCTATATAATACGAGCTAGGATGTTTGGCTCGATCTACCAGGGGGAGAACCTCAAGCAGTTCAATTCCTACGCGAGCACGTTTGCTGATAGGTTCTTCGGTATGCCTCTTGTGGCTGGAAAACTGGAGGACTATATGCGTCGCGATTTTCTTGTATCTACTGCTTTTGCCTTGGGGATGATCATAATTGTACTGTGGCGTAGCATGGGCGGATGGATCAGGGCTCTGATTACCGCCTTCCCTTTGGTTTTGGGGTACGCATGGATGCTTGGGGGAATGCGCTTGTTAATGATAGACTTCAATTTTGTAAACATCACAATATCCCCTCTTTTGATCGGGGTAGGAGTGGACAGCGGGATCCATATTATGCACCGTTACTTGGAAGAGAGGGATACATCCCGTGAGGGGGCGGTAGAAAGAGCGGGGCGGACATCAACGGTGGCAGTGCTGGTTACTTCATTGACTACCATGTTTGTGTTTGCTAGTTTATTGATCGCGCGAACACCGGGACTTCGTCTACTAGGGGTATCGGCCCTTCTGGGAATTGGTTTCACCCTGTTATTCAGCGTTGTCTTTCTTACAGCTGTCCTGCAAATCCAAGGAGAAAAGCGGTTATAATGTGTATTATTTTGAGGGCAACAAGGGAATAAAGGACGGATAATCATGGGGCTAATGCTATACATAGGGATCGGGCTGTGCCTTGTTGCTGGCGTTGGGGCTGGTTATCTAATCGGGAGTGTCCCCCGTAGGCACAAAGAGGAAGAGTATCTAAAACAGGCGCAGGAAGAGATGGAGCGGCTGAAGGTATCTACGCTGCTTGAGGGACAACGTGAGGTTCAGAAGTTACGTGACGAGCTGGATGAACGGAACAAGCGTCGAGAAGAAGAGTTCGCGCGTATGGAGGAGCGTATCCTTCACCGTGAGGATAGGCTTGGAAAGAAGTCAAACTACCTCGAACAGATAGAGGATTCCTTGCGCGAAGATGAGGAAGAAGTTGAACGGCTGAAGAAGGAAGGCGCTCAACTTCTGGAAGAGGCGAGAACTCAATTGGAACGTGTTTCTAACTGGAGCCGGGAGGAAGCTCGAGAGCATCTATTGCGGGTAGTGGAAAGCGAATCGCAGCGGTTCTTCTCGCACAAAGTTGAGGAGTCGGAGCGCAAAGCGAGGGAGGAAGCACAGCAGCGCGCAGCTAAGATCATTGCTACGGCTGTCGAGCGTTACGCTGCCGAGTACGTGGAAGAAAACACCACCAGCTCAGTTCCAATACCTTCCGAGGAGTTCAAGGGCAGGATCATCGGGCGTGAAGGAAGGAACATCAAGACCTTTGAGGCTCTTACCGGGGTTGAACTTCTTGTTGATGATACCCCAGAGATGGTTGTGCTCTCCTGTTTTCATCCCCTAAGGCGTGAGGTGGCGCGTATGGCCCTTACAAGGCTGATTGAGGACGGGCGCATACACCCTGCGCAAATTGAGGAAAAAGTGCAGCGGGCAAAGGCTCGACTTGCAGAGAAGATAAAAGAGGAAGGGAAAAAGGCCTCTTTCGATTTAGGTATCGATCTCCACCCCGAGCTTGCCACGCTTCTTGGCCGCCTCAAATACCGTACAAGCTATGGGCAGAACCAACTTGTTCACTCTCTAGAGGTGAGCTCTATAGCTAAGATGATTGCTGAGGAACTAGGAATAGACGCGCAAAAGGCAAAGCGTGCTGGATTGTTGCATGACATAGGTAAAGCAGTTGATCATGAGGTTGATGGGCCGCACGCGCTGATAGGTGCTGATTTCGCTCGTCGATACGGGGAAGAAGAAGATGTCGTACATGCCATCGCAGCGCATCATGAAGATATCGAACCCAGCGGTGTGCTGGATGTCCTTATACAGGCTGCGGATACTCTATCCGCTGCTCGCCCAGGAGCTAGACAAGAGACCTTTGAGCGGTACATACAGCGGCTGCATGATTTAGAGGAGTTATGCCGATCCTTTCCTGGAGTACAGGAGGCGTACGCCTTGCAAGCTGGGCGGGAGGTACGCGTTATGGTACAGCCAGAAAGGGCTAGCGATGAAGTCTCCGCAAAGCTGGCTTATGATATCGCTCGTGCCATAGAAGGGGAGCTAAGCTATCCAGGTGAAATAAGAGTAAATGTGATCCGGCAGACGCAATTCACCGAAAGCGCGAAGTAATGGTGATGAGAACGAGAGGGCAGCTGGCGGATTCGCATTGCAGAGCCAAAATAGACCAACTGCGGGACTTAAGTACTTTTTCTCTTCCTTGTTCGAGGAAGGAGATGTTTGTACCATTCTCTAGAACATGAGTTCTTGCTTAAAGGAGTGAGTGACTAAAGATGTATAAGTTTTTTGAGCGGCACAAGACAGCGATTATTTGGGCCATTGTAATTGCCTTTTTGATCGGCGGCGTGGGATTGATCGGTCTAAATCAAGCGGGAGTGTTTAGAAGCCCGTCGAACACTGGTCAAGAGGTTACTAGTGCGGTGACGGTCAATGGATCTAAGATTCTACGCACTGAAGTGGACAACGCGGCTACCAACATCGCTAATCAGTATCGGCAGTACTATCAACAGTTAGGGATGGACCCAAGTACCCTATTTGCTGGAGCCAACGGTGCCTATTTCCAACTGTCCCTTGAGGCACAAGCAGTGCAAGGTCTGATCAGACAAGAGCTATATGAGCAACAGGCCAAGCAGAAGAAAATACAGGTTTCTTCGAAGAATGTAGAGTCAGAGGCTGACAAGCAATACAACGATTTGCTGGAAAGCAATAACATTACTGAAGAACAGCTTATAACTTATCTTCAAGGCCAGAATAGGACCCTTGTTGAGTTCAAGAAGGAGATCCAAAGTAGCGTCGAGGTCCAACTGCGTGACGAAGCATTGCGTAGTGAAGTAGTGGGCGATATCGAGCCTAGTGATGAGGAACTTACAGCATACTTCAAAGAGCATGAATCAGACTACTCAGAGGATGAACAGGTAAGAGCTTCGCACATTTTGGTTGCTGAACTGGAAACCGCGAATGAGATAGTTCAAGAGTTAAAAAACGGCGCTGATTTTGCAGAACTTGCTGCTCAATATTCAACTGACCCGGGTACTAAGGAAGAGGGAGGCGACCTGGGCTGGTTTGGCCGCGGGCAGATGGTTCCTGAGTTTGAAGATGCTGTTTTTGCTATGGAAGTTGGGCAGATCAGCCAGCCGGTGAAGACCCAATATGGGTACCACATCATCAAGCTCACCGATCGCAAAGACCCTCACATCCCTGACCTTTCTGAGGTTAAAGACGAAGTGCGTGATGATTACCTTGAGGAGATGAGGGATAAGAAGTTCGATGAATGGTACGCTGGCATTTACGAGCAGGCAGATATCTCTATCAAGATGCCTGTAGTCAACGCTTACCTAATCCAGCAGCAGGATCAAGATATGGGATTGGCTGAGTTTGAGCGGGTGTTTGATGAAGGTCTATCAGACGATCCGTATCTTCCCTATTACATCGGCCGTATCTACGAAGCCAGGATGACAGACGCAGAGGAAGAAAAAGAGGCGCTGCAAGCCAAGGAAGATCAAACAGATACGGAAAACCAAAGGCTGGAAGAACTTGCTCAACAGATAGAGGATGATAAAGCTAACGCCTTAGATGGTTACTTGAAAGCGCTTGAGAACGCTGACACGGATGAGAAGTTCTTGGAACGAGTTCTTGCGCTTGCTCCAGACAGCACAACAGCGATTTACCTATACGGTAAGCTCCTAGCTGAGCGAGGAGATACCATTGGCGCTGATTCAAGATTTCAAGAGGCCATAAGCAAGGACCCAGAATATGTGCCCGCCTACATCGGTTCGGGAGACATGGCCATGGCAAACAGCAACTATAATCGTGCTGTGGCTCAGTATAGCGCTGCCCTGGAAAGGCGTGAGGGTGATATAGGCATCATGACCAAGCTGGCTGAGGCCTATCTTGCTCTTCGGGATACAGATGGGGCACAGAAGGTTTTAGATCAAATTGCTGAGGTAGATCCCGAAAACATAAAACTGGTTGTAGGATTGGGCGACTTGGCTTATGAACGGCTGATGGCTGTAAAGGAAGAACGAGATACCCTGGCTGATAAGGGCGATTTTACAGAAGATGAGAAAGCTGAGCTTGAAAGCTTGAACGCTCAGCTTGCCCAGTATAAAGAGGAGGCTGTTGAGCATTATAAGAAAGCGATCTCGCGCGGTGGTTCGCTTGACCTTTACATAAAGCTGGGCAATGCCTACCTTGCTGGTGGATTCCTGGATGAAGCTAGCCAGAGCTTTCGACATGTTATCCTGCGTTCACCATACAAGGCTAGAGCCTATTCTGGCCTAGCGGCAACGCTGTTGGAGCAGGGTGATGAGGAAGGGGCAATCAGAAACTACAGAACAGCATTTGCGCGCACGTTCGATGATGCAGAGAAGGAGGACATAGGAGAGATGTTGATTTCTCTCGTCCCCGATGATATGAGCATGCGGTTGCAGCTTGCTAGCGTTTACGCGAGTGAATACAAGTGGAGTGCAGCAATTAAGCAGTACGCCATAGTACTTGATGCTGACCCTGCCTCCTTGGAGGCCTCTGCCTCCCTGGAGGCCTATCGAGGGATTTCAGAAGCTTATAAATGGCGGACAGAGTACGATACAGCTATTGACTACCTGAAACGTGGCGTGGATAACTGTTCTGATGTCGTAGATAAGATAGATCTATATAGCAGGATAGTTGATATCAACCAAACCCAGGTCGGGCAGAGTAACCCCCTGGGCGAGGATGGGTTGGATGCTCTATTTCAACTGGCAAACCTTTATCTGGAGCAGGGCGATGAGGAGGCTGCAAAGGAAAAACTCCAGAGATTAGCTTCAGATGCTCCTGACTACCGTGAACAGGAAGTGGAGGAACTTCTCGTACAGGTGGGGGTAACTCCCGAGCCTGTTCAAACCCAGAGCGAAACTGCGCAACCAGATGAAAGCGAAAGCGATATGGAGCAACCAACGCCAGGTTCAAGTGACGGACCTTAACTCTTTTTCCGATTTAGTTAAGATCATTGCTAGGCTACGGGCGCCAGACGGGTGCCCGTGGGATAGGGCACAGACCCATGTTAGTCTGCGCCCATATGTGCTGGAGGAAGCTCACGAGGTAATTGCGGCCATCGATGCGGGCGAGCCAACGGCGCTGGCCGATGAGCTTGGTGATGTGCTACTGCAAGTTTTGTTGCACAGCCAGATCGCGACTGAAGAGGATCAATTTACAATAGACGATGTCATTGACGGGCTTTCAAGAAAGATGATCCGCCGGCATCCGCATGTTTTTGCGGGCACCCCCAGCGATATGGAGTCGGTGCATCGTTCCTGGGAAGACATCAAAAGCAAAGAGCGGTCTAGCAAGACAGCGCTTCCCACTCTTCTTGCTGCCAGAAAGCTCATTTCGCGCCTTGGCATGCTCCCAAATCAGATAACCCAGGCTGAATTCCACGATGAAGAAAGCAGGGCAGGAGGAATAATTCTAGCCTCCATAGCACGGGTGATGAATCAGGGAGTTGATCCGGAGATAGCACTACGTAGAAGTATCGATTATTTCGCAAATAACTCAGCGAGGGACTAATGTGCGAGGCTAGTGTTTACTGGGTAAGTGCGACGGAGAGACAGATTCATTTTGTGGATGCCATACTTAGCGCCTACGATGGCCTTGCAAACGTACGTCGGGAGTGGCGACTGCAGGATGGTCAGATGTTCTTCAAGATCTACGTTTCACCAGGAATGGAAGACGAGTTCGAATTGGTTATGGAACGCCTCTCTCGCGAGGCAGGCATTGGCAAGTTTTTCCGCGGAGAGGACAATGAGCCAGTGTAGCCCGCGCGAAAGAGTTCGTTCCATCTTCGATGTGGATTATGATAAGCTTTATGCTCTTGGTAAACGTGCGATTCTCTTTGATCTGGACAACACTCTCGGCAAACGACGCCCAGCTCAACTCTCCCCGCAGGTTAGGGAACTGCTGGAAAGGCTGACAACGATGGGTTACCGTGTTGGCATTCTAACAAATCGCCGGATTGGCACTAAAGATCCAGTGATTTTGGAGCTTGCTGATAAGTACCCTGTCCGGTGCCGGGCTGGGAAACCTAGGCGCAGAGGATTTCGCGAAATCCTGGACCAAATAGGTGTTTCCCCTAAAAGCGCGGTTATGATTGGTGATCGGGTTTTTACAGACATCCTTGGGGCAAATCGCCTTGGAATTTACTCCATTCGCATCAAGGATTAGTTATTGATTTTTCGGCGCGCAATAATTGGACTGAATCTTGGCTAGTAATGATCTATCGGCTATCATTTATGTGGATCGTTTTTGGGGCGGATACTTAACAGGATTGCCTATTAAGTATCCGTCGTTCGCATCAAACAGCATACAGTACGGCCATAGGGGAGGCAACAACAGATGAAAACAAAGGACCTTGTAGCGCTTTCGTATCTCACTGTGGAGGAGATGTATGAGATACTTGAAACAGCACGTAGTCTGAAACTCGAACACCGCGCTGGTGTAAAACACGAGATGCTTTCAGGAAAGACACTAGCGATGATATTTGAGAAACCATCGCTAAGAACGCGGGTCTCATTTCAGAATGGCATGTACCAATTGGGCGGACACGCCATATACCTTGGGCCTGATGATATAAAGCTGGGAAAACGGGAGACCACGGAGGATATCGCGATGGTTTTATCCAGGTATGTTGATGGAATCATGGCCCGCGTTTTCGAGCATCAGACAATCGTTGACTTGGCTAAGTACGCCTCTGTGCCGGTTATCAACGCGCTGTGTGATCGCTATCACCCATGCCAGATCTTGGGAGACCTGCTTACTATTATGGAAAAAAGGCGGCAGCTTTCCGGTTTGACCCTCGCGTTTATTGGCGATGGCAACAATGTGGCGCACTCACTCATAAACGGTTGTGCCAAAGTTGGGATGGATTTTCGCATAGCTTGCCCTGAAGGTTATGAGCCTAATGAAGATATAGTACAGGAGGCGCGCTCCATTGGGGGCAAGGTCGAGATAATACACGACCCTAACGAGGCAGCTAGAGGAGCTGATGTTTTGTACACGGATGTGTGGGCTAGTATGGGACAGGAAGTTGATTCCGAGCAGAAGAAGAACGCCTTTGTCGGATTCACCATAGATGAGAATTTGGTCAAGCTTGCCGATCGAGATGCGCTTGTCATGCACTGCCTGCCCGCTCACTACGATGAAGAAATCACCTACGCAGCCTCGCGGAGTAAGGGAAGCGCAATCTTCGATCAGGCAGAAAACAGAATGCATGCGCAGAAGGCCGTGCTTGCGCTGGTTATGTCCTAAGAGGTGACCACGGTGAGCAATCAGCTTGTTCTTGGTTCCACAAACAAAGGTGACTGTACCGTTAGGGTAACAGAGTGTTTGGAACCCAGGATCAACATAGTGACGGACAACGATCACCTGTTCGAAATGGGACTGCTTTCAGTGATAGAAGAATCGATGTCCGCATTAGGCACTGATACACTTTGCGTTGACCTGGAAGATCATGGCGCTGTTGATTATGTGGTTATGGCAAGGGTTGAGGCGGCTGTGCGAGCAGTATCACCTCAGATAGGTGCGTGGCGGATAGGGACAAAGCAAGATAGCAGCACTAGGGACCGCCTGCGCAGAACTCGCCTTTACGCGCCTGGGAATAACCCTCACTTGCTGATGGGAGCAGAGCTATATGGTTCCGACTGCGTACTGCTGGACCTAGAAGATTCTGTTCCCCTATCAGAAAAGAATGTGGCGCGCATTCTGGTCAAGCATCTGCTGGCCGCAGTGGAGTTTCAAGAGGTGTGGGTGCGGATAGATCCACTTGAAACATGCGGAAGGGAAGATCTGGCAGAGGTGATGCTTGCTTCTCCACACGGTATATGTCTACCAAAGGCAGAGTCATGCAATGATGTCTTTAAACTAGAAGAAGAAATGGCGGTTCTTGAAAGCAACCTAGAAATTGACCTCGGATCTACGTTCATAATGCCCATCATTGAGACTGGAAAAGGAGTGTTGAATGCTTTGGAGATAGCTTCCGCCAGCAAGCGGGTGGTAGTTATGGCCTTTGGTGCCGAGGACTACACGCGCGATGTTGGAGCAAATAGAACGCGGGAGGCGCTCTTGTATGCGCGCACGAAGATTGTAGCAGCGTGTGCCGCTTCGGGAATTCAGGCCTCAGATACGGTTTATGCGGACGTTGATGATGAAGAGGGCCTGATTGAGGAGACCAAGCATATTCGCGATCTTGGTTTTGTTGGTAAAGGGGCGATCAATCCTCGGCAGATAATGCCAATTCATGAGGTATTTCGCCCTACAGACGAACAGATTAAGTACGCTCGTGAAGTTATTGCTGTTGCCGACCAGGCAAAGGCTAAGGGGATTGGCGCAGTTGCACTACGTGGGAAGATGATCGATTGGCCTGTTGTGGAAAGGGCCAAGAAACTAGTCGCGCATTTGGAACAGCTCGAGGAAAAATGGAGATAAGAAACGCACTGGGTAGGCAGATCCCCGAGAAGGTTGGAAACAGGCTACTGCGTCCGTTTGAGGGGGTTTTCGCTACCGTGCCAAGTGGCAGAAAAGCCACTCGCCCTCAAAAAACTGTTAGAAAAGGCGAGAACAAGGTGCTTTCTTCTATCCAAAAGTCCATAGAAGCAACTGGTCTTGAAAGTGGCATGACGATCTCATTTCACCATTCATTCCGTAATGGTGACTACGTGGTTAACATGGTGCTAGATGCCTGTGCTAAGATGGGAATAGAAGATTTACGTCTATTTGCAACAGCGCTTTTTCCGGTGCATGAACCCGTGATTGAGCATATCAAAAACGGCGTTGTAACACGAATTGAAGGCTCAATGAACGGGCCAATTGGGGCATTCGTATCTCAAGGGGGTCAGCTGAAGAGCCCGCCGGTGCTTCGTTCGCACGGTGGTCGTTGGAGGGCGGTGGAGGCTGGTGATGTTCATATCGATGTTGCGTTCATCGCTGCTTCCCAGGCGGATCCATACGGAAATGCTAATGGCATATATGGCAAGACCCCTTGCGGACCGATCTCGTTTTCCATAGTGGATGCTCAATATGCGGAGAAAACCGTTGTAGTGACCAATGATCTATCAAGATATCCAGCATACCCATTTGAGATTCAGCAGGGCTGGACAGATTACGTAGTAGTGGTAGATGAGATTGGAGATCCAAACAGCATTTCATCGGGAACCCTTCAAATCACCCGTTCTCCGACTCGTTTAGGGATAGCTCGTCTGGCTGCAGCGGCAGTGAAGGCTTCTGGTTACATGAAGGATGGTTTCAGTTTTCAAGGAGGAGCTGGGGGTATATCACTAGCTGCTACAAAATTTGTGGGCGAGGAAATGGAACGGTCTGGAATTGTAGGCAGTTTTGCTATGGGTGGAGGAACAAGCTTGCTTGTAGATATTCTACATCGCGGATTGGTCCGGACTATCCTCGATGGGCAGGTATTCGATCTGGCAGCAGCAGAATCGATGCGAAATGATCCAAACCATGTACTCATGGATCCTGGCCACTACGGCAACTATGACTCACGAGGTTGTGCTACGTACATGCTCGACGCGGCTTTCCTTGGGGCCACGGAAGTAGATGTTGATTTCAATGTCAATGTAAACACCCACTCTGACGGCCAGCTTCTGCACGGAATTGGCGGTCACCAGGAGGTTGCTGTTGGAGCTAGCCTGACATTGATTACCGTTCCTACCCTGAGAGGCAGGCTTCCTGTTATTGTAGATAAAGTGACTACAGTGACCACGCCAGGGGAGGTCATTGATGCTGTTGTAACCGAGCGTGGTATCGCAGTGAATCCCAGAAGGGGTGATCTGAAAGAGCGTTTCCTGGCTGCAGGTCTTCCGGTTCGTGAGCTTGTAAACATCAAGCGAGAGGCAGATCGCTTGGTTCGCCCTCTTCGAAAGCCGATATTTGGCGATGAGGTAATAGCAGTGATTGAGTGGCAGGATGGAAGTGTTATTGATGTTGTGCGAAAAGTAGTAGGATGGCGCAGTTAGTTGATAATTCCAGTTACATCTCCTAGAATTACCTCTTTGGTCTTCTGACAAGGTGAACAAGAAGACAGCATAAAAGCGTATTCAGTCTGGCAAATATAGTGCCTCATATTGAGGTTTGGAATTACTGAAGGAGGGTGTTGTGAGACTGTACGAGCATGAGGCAAAGAGGATATTCCAGTCCAAGGGGATACCTATACCGGAGCAGTATGGAGTAATTCATTCCCCTGAGCAGCTGGCAGAAGTAAAGGTAGAATATCCCGTTATGCTCAAAGCTGTAGTTCTAATTGGGGGCAGGGGCAAAGCTGGGGGAATCAAAAGGGCTTCAGATCCAGAAGAGGCCAAGGCTAAGGCAGAGGAGCTGTTCAACCTCAAGATTCGGGGTTATCCTGTGGAAAGCGTGCTTCTTGAAAGGGCGGTGGAGGAAATTGGAGCTTGCTACGTTGGGATAACTATGGACCCAGCAAGCTATAATAATGTCGTGATTCTGAGCGCATCTGGTGGTGTAGAGATAGAGACGGTAGCTAAGGAGAAGCCAGAGGCAATTCATAGGTTTGAAGTTGTCGGAAATGAGCTGGAGCTGTCCAAGGAAATATCAGATGATCTGGCAGGCAAGCTTTCAAAAGATCTGGGGGAGCAGGCTGGCAATAAGGAACAGCTTTCACAAATTCTATCTAAGCTCTACGCAGTTTATCAGGATGTCGATGCAAAGGTCTGTGAGATCAATCCACTTATACTTACACCCGATGGCCCCATAGCAGCTGATGCTAAATTGGTGCTAGATGATAACGCCCTTTTCCGGCAGGTGAAATTGCTGGAGCAGTTGGGTATTGCTGGAAAGAGGCATGACGTAGCAGAGTTGACATCTAATGAGAAGCGCGCGCAGAAAGCAGGCTTTCCGTATGTTGACCTCCTTGCAGAGGATGCTGCAAAGGATCCTAAAAAGCTGTATGTTGGACTTGTTCCTGGTGGCGCTGGTTATGGAATCTTCTCCATCGATGAAGTGGCCAATATTGGGGACCGCTTCTTTCAGGGAAAAGTTGTTCCGGTCAACTTCATGGACTCTGGAGGTGGCCCTTCTCAAGGAAAAGTTGCAGAGATGTTTCATCTGCTCATGGATTATGAAAAGGTTGACATGATTATCACATCACGATTTGGTGGCGTATCAAGTTGTGATACTTTCATCCGTGGTCTTATCCAAGCCTTGAGAGAACGACATGAGGCTGGAGAAAGGGTAATTCCGGTATATGGGAGAATGGTAGGCACGGATCTTCCCAGCGCCAGGGCATATCTGGAAAAGGCAAAAGGGAGCCCTGCGGATCCAGCATTGGAGAAGATGACTATCATCGTTGGAAACCAGAAGATCATGGCTGATGTCATTAAAAAAGGGATTAGTAAGGCATTTGAAAGTAAGGGGTGGAACTGATGGAGCGAATATCAGCAGATCATGGAATGCTCTACTATCTTATCAAGCAATCTCATCCAGAGATAGCGGGGCATATCGAAGAAACCAATGAGATAGATACCATCGTTGTCGGTCTTGGTCGACAGGGAGCGCGGCATGCTGGATTGATGCAAGAGTTTGGAACTAAGATTACAGCTGGTATAGCTCCAGGCAGAGGTGGAACTCGTGTTCATGAAACCATTCCTGTATATGAAACCGTTAAGGATTGCCTCAAGGATCACCCTTACATTGCTGCAGCAAGCATCTGGAAGCACTATTCAACAGCTAGGGATGCTACCATCGAGGTCATAGAAGCTGGTATTCCTGTCGTTGTTCTCATAAGTGAAGGGATACCCATTCGCGATGTTAGAGATATCTTGGTAGCCGCGAGGATGCATGGAGCGCTTCTGATTGGTGGGAATTCGCCTGGCGTAATATTTCCCCCCGAAAGGGTAAAAGTAGGCATGCTGCCTGATATTTTCTATCCAGAGGAAACGGGTTCCGGGCAGCTAGGCCCAAATGGAGTCACCATTATATCGCGTAGCGGTGCTATTCTTTACCATATGTCTGATGCGTTGGCTAGTGTAGGAATAGCTCAAAACGCCGTTATTGGAGTAGGTGGTGACGGCGCAATAGGATCTACGTTCTCGGACCTGGTTCCCTTAGCCATGAAATATCCGCATACTGATCTGGTAGTGATTGCTGGAGAGATCGGTGGAATACAGGAGGAAAGGCTAGCCAAAGACATTGCGGATCACCCTGAGAAATATCCCAAGCCGATTATTGCCGAGATATCTGGGGCTCATGCTCCAGCAGGAAAGACCATGGGGCATGCTGGAGCGATAGTCGCTCCAGGACAGTCTTATGGTACATTCGAGTCCAAAAGGTCTGCTTTGGAAAGTGCTGGTGTAACCGTGGTGAATTCGCAGTATGACCTAATCGTAGAAGTGGAAAAGAGCCTTGGCAAAAAGTATTTTGATACTGATAGGTATTATGAAAAGATGAGGACGATCTGGGAGGCTCCACCCAAGGCTCCAAGTTGGGCGACCCTGATAACCAAGGTGGAGCCGAACAATCTTATGCTTTCTGGCTATCCCCTTCAGCAGATAGTGGAACGAAAAACACTTCTCGAAACCGCTTGCTTGTTGGTCAAAGGGGAATTTCCGTCTCCAAAAGCTTTGGAAGAGCAAAGGAAGGTCGCGCTTCAAGCAGTGGCAGAATCCGGGCCAATTGTGAAGCTAGATCAGGGTGAGGATGTATCCAAAACGCTGGCTAAAACCCTCCTGCTGGATAAGGCACTGGCCGCGTTCACCACTGTGGGAACTGACGGTGAAGTGCTGAAAACTAGCTATGCCCTGGGCCGAATAGCAAACTACTTGGGCACTATCTTGGGCACATCTTCTGCCTTGAAAGGATTGCCCGATGATATTAGCTTTGCTGACGTAATCGGAAGGATTATTACCGGCAAAGCAGAATGTGGGAAGGATGTCTCCAAGATGCTGGAGAAAATGATTATAGCTTCCGTTGACCACGGGGTAACTCCTCCTTCTGCTCAAGCCACCTTAATTGCGGCTTCTACCAGGACGCCCTATGAGGTGGCTGTAGCTCATGGAGTGGGCGTAATCACCGACGTCCATGGTGGTGCTGGGGCAAAGGCAGCCGAGTTTTTCTCGCAATGTGTGTCTAGGGCGACTGCTAAAAACATAGATCTTGAGGGCGCCACCAGAGAAGTTATGAGC
Source organism: uncultured Thermotogae bacterium (assembly GCA_964552295.1). Lineage (GTDB taxonomy): Bacteria > Bipolaricaulota > Bipolaricaulia > UBA7950 > UBA9294 > M55B144. The sequence continues at coordinate 43,198 of CAZKFV010000094.1, forward strand.
GAATACATAAGGGATGGGCGTAGGATAGAAGGTATGGGACACAGGGTTCATACCAAGGATCCCCGACGTGACGTCCTGTGGAGTCTGGCAGATGAAGCAGGGATTGCTGGAGACAACGTAGAGGTTTCAAAAATAGTTGCCGGCGTATTTAAGCAAGTGCGAGGGATGGATCTTCCCATAAATGTGGACGGCGTGATTGGTGCGATCGTCGCAGATATGAAACTTGATCCTTGGCTAGCCAAGGTGCTTTTCATTTGGGGCCGTGTCGCAGGTCTTTCTGCTCATTACTTCGAGGAGGTAGCTTCTCAACCTCAAATGAGAAGAATAAACTTCGGTGAAGTTGTCTATAAAGGAAAACCTTACCGAGACGTGCCATAATCTACTGAAGAGAAGAATATCAAAGTGTAGGCATAGAATGAGCAGCAAGTCTAATTTAAGCATATTGGACGCCGTAAGGAGGATAAAAGCATGACAATGAGAGAAGATATCCTGCGGATTCTGCCTGAGATTGAGCTAATTGAAGACGAATCGTTACGCCAAATGGTGACAAAAACCTGGGAAGACGCGCTGGTTCGTGGCAAATGGGAGGCCTCTGATATCCAGAGTATGCCGTTTACCTTGGCCAAGAAAGTGGATATCAGCTTCGCCCAACATGTGCGAAGCGTAACCAAAATATCCCTTGCTGCGGTTGAGATATTCGATGAAATTTATAAGGGCAAGTTAACACTAAATCGCGACTTAGTTCTTGCTGGAGCACTGCTGCACGATGTGGGAAAGCTCCTGGAGATGGAGAAAGTTGACGGCGTATTTCGCAAGAGCCATGAGGGGAAACTTGTACGACATCCCTTCTCTGGGGTTGCACTTGCAGATGCAAACGGCGCTCCTCCGGAAGTGCAGCATATAATCGGGACTCACTCCAAGGAGGGAGATCCGTACAAGCGCACGCCGGAGTCAGTTATCGTGCACTTGGCTGACTTTATGAACTTCGATACAGTGGAGGGTTGACAGAGATGGGAATGACGTTTGCCCAAAAGATCCTTTCCCAGAAAGCCGGCCTTGATCATGTTGAGGTAGGCCAGATAGTAGAGATCACGCCTGATTACTGTATGTCTCACGACAACACAGCGGCTATTAGCAAGACCTTTGCTAGCATTGGAGTCGATCGCGTGAAGGACCCGGAGAAGTTTGTAATCATTCTCGATCACACGGTTCCTGCGTCGACGGAGAAGTATGCTCTTGGACACAAGGAGATCCGCGAGTTTGTGGCGGCTCAGGGGATAGAAAACTTCTATGACGGCGGCGTTGGGATATGTCATCAAGTGTTGCCTGAGAGGGGGTTCGCTCTGCCTGGTACGCTGATCCTTGGTTCGGATTCCCATACCACAACTTACGGGGCATTCGGTGCTTTTTCTGCTGGTATTGGCCGTTCGGAAATGGCTGTTCTATATGCTACATCGAAGATATGGCTGAAGACCCCGGAGACTTTCAAGATAGTGATTAACGGTCAGTTGCGTGAACCTGTTACCTCAAAGGACCTCATGCTGAAAATAATCGGGGATATCGGTGCTGACGGAGCTCTCTATCGTTCCATCGAGTTTTCAGGTGAGGCAATTTCACAGATGAGCTTGGCATCGCGTATGGTGCTCTCCAACATGGCAATAGAGTGTGGAGCCAAGAATGGATACATAGCTCCTGACGAGAATACTTTCCGCTTTCTCGAGGGACGGGCGGTAAGGGACTATTACCCGTTATATCCTGATAGCGATGCTCAATATGAGAAAGAGCTTGAACTAGATGCCGCGCAGCTTGGTCCACAGGTAGCAAAACCACACACTGTGGATAATGTCTCGCCAGTGGAGCAGGTAGAAGGCACCAAGATTGATCAGGTCCTGCTGGGTACTTGTACCAACGGACGACTGGAAGATCTACGATTGGCAGCGAGGATTCTTTCTGGAAAGAAAATTGCCAAAGGTGTGCGAATGCTGATCCTTCCGGCATCGCAGGAGGTTCTTCTCGATGCTCTATCGGAGGGGTTGATCAGCATTTTTGTACGTGCGGGAGCTATTATGTTGAACCCGGGCTGCGGCCCTTGTTTAGGGGCGCACCAAGGGGTGTTAGCTCCAGGCGAGGTTTGCTTGTCCACTGCTAACCGCAACTTCAAGGGTAGGATGGGGTCATCAGAGGCAGAGATCTACCTCGCATCCCCAGCCACAGTCGCTGCGTCGGCCCTTACCGGAGCAATCACTGATCCTCGCGATGTATTCCAAGGAGGTGTCAGATGAGCAAGGGCAACGTGTGGAAATATGGAGACGATATCAACACAGACGTCATATTTCCCGGCAAGTACACGTATCAACCGTTAACCCCAGGAGAAATGGCGACCCACGCGATGGAGGATCTTGACCCCGATTTTGCAACTAACGTCAAGCAGGGGGATGTTGTAGTAGCTGGGGCTAACTTTGGCTGCGGCTCGTCACGCGAGCAAGCAGCCACATGCCTGAAAGCTGCAGGAGTGGCGGCGGTAATTGCTAAGTCCTTCTCGCGCATCTTCTTTAGAAATGCCATCAATAGTGGTCTTCCCGTAATTGAGTTGAAGCGTGGAATCGAGAGTATAAAAAAGCAAGACACAGTTGAGATTGACTTTGAAAATGGGATTGTGATACACGAAGGTAATGAATATCACTTTCCCGCCCTGCCAAAGGAAGTGCTGGCAATTCTCGAAGATGGCGGTCTTATTGCGCATGTAAGAAAGGAGTTAGGAAAAGTATAAATGTTTTGTTGTAAGATACCGTGTCTTTGCTAAGTGAATGGGAATGGAATAGGCACGCTTTATACAAATCCGGTATACCAAGCATGCGACAGCAACTTTGACAGACCGAAAAATCGCAAAAGAAACGGTGAAGCAGTTGTTTAACAACCAGCAGCAAGTCATAAAAGGAGAAAAACAAAGAGATTGTTCAAGGTGTCTTGAGCCATGCCGATGAAGAACTTCTCCTGTGGGTGGTATATCTTGAGACGAAAGGGATAATAAGGGGGATAACAGCTTATTGGATTTCAAAGCTCGATAGATATTTAGAGGGAAAACGATGAGAGTCAGATATGATGAAGAAGCTGATGCGTTCTACATCAAGCTTCGGTAACGGGAGCATCACGAAAGCGACTAGGTCAAAGATGGGTTCATCTTTGACTATGATGTGAATGGGAATACCACTGGCATTAAAATCTTGAACGCTTCGGCTCATTTTGCCCCTGCTGAGCTCTCCACCGTTAATTTCGAGATTACTCGACCACTGATGAGAGCGGGAGAGAAGAGCTAAGGCACAGTTTGAGAACAGTGTAGTGACCTGCGAACGTAACGAATATCACTTTCCCTCCCTGCCCGTGGAAGTCCTCGCCATCCTCCAAGACGGCGGCCTGATCCCGCTTGTAAGGAAGCAGTTAAAAGGCAGATGAATGTTTGGGTTAAGGCTTTTTTACTTCGTTTGATAACAGATCTTCCTTAGTGTAGCGCGGACTGTGCATAGCTGGTAAGCTATTGCAAAACGAAGAACCTGGCTATTTGAGGAGGTTTTAGATGGATTACAGGCCTATTCAACTACCCCGTGATCTGGCTGGCTTAGGAGAGATGATCTATGATGCTTTTCAATACCCGGAAAACCCGCAATGGAGTATACAAGCAGACGAGAAAGAAGATATCTATCATACAATTGCTAGCTTCAGACATCTCTGGCCCCTTGTACGTATAGCGCAGTTTCTTTCCCCGCCAATGCGTGACATGTTCAAGGGCTACGTGGCTGTGGAGGACGGAAAGATTGCCGCTGTAACAATCATCCAGCGCAGCGGAACCACTAGTACTTGGGTAGTTGGAGTAGTTGGTGTTCTTCCCCAATACCGGCGTTTGGGAGTGGCACGCAACTTATTGGGCTTGTCTCTTGAAATGATGAAGGAGCGTGGATCTGAAAGAACGTGGCTGGGGGTGATCAATGGAAATATACCTGCCCAGAGGTTATACGAAAGCCTTGGATTTAGGGTTTTTGATGCAATGACTGAGTACTCTTTAAGTAAGCCCGTTGTTTCATCCATAGCCCCTTTGCCTGTGGGATACAGTATCTCACGCCTACCTCGTTCAGACTGGAAGACAAGGCTTTCTTTCGAAAGGCGTATCACGCCAGAAGAAGCTAGCCTGTATCAGCCCGTTGTAACAGGGCGCTTCCGGCAGGGCCCGGTGGCCCTTGCCTTAAGTCCCATTGTTAACGCGATTCAACGCAAGAAGGAGAAAGCATTTGTTGTGCGGCAGAAAGGCGATGGCGAAGCTGTGGCCCGCTGCTCTTACTCTGCCTCAATGAGAGGCAAAGGAGTAAACTCAATCTCTGTACGTATTGATCCCAAGCATCCAAAGTTGGCTTCTGCCCTGGTTGGATTGATGTTACAAAGGGTAGTCTCGCAGAGCCCTAGACTAAGGGTGGAAATTGCAACACCGAAGTGGATGCCGGCAGTTGCTGAGGCTGCTGAGGGTTTTGGATTCAAGAAAAGGGTTGAGTATCTAAAGATGGGCTTGTCATGGTGATTTCCTGTCTAGCTCTTTTTGTGAGCTAGTGTAAACGCGGGTAGGCAGGGAAGAATGCATCAGTATAAGGTATAGAAAGTATTTTGGATTTCTGAGTGCAAGGTGTACTATGTTACCTCTTGTATGTGATTTTGGAGGTAGACTTTGAAGGTGTTAGTAACCGGAGCTACCGGATTCATCGGCTCTAATGTCGCTCGTGCACTTCTGCAACGTGGGTATAAGGTGAAGGCACTCGTTCGAGAGGGATCCGACAGACGTAACTTGAGCAACCTTGATGTAGAGCTTGCCAAAGGCGATATTCGAGATCTTGATGCTCTGAAGAAGGCTGTAGCTGGTTGCAAGATAGTCTTTCATGCAGCTGCGCTGTATTCGTTCTGGGTTCAACCTCGTGATCTCATCTATGATGTAAACGTAGGGGGTACTCGCAACGTCCTTGAAGCTTGCCTGCAAATGGGTATTGAAAGGGTAGTTTACACAAGCTCGGTTGCTGCTCTTGCCTTGCCTAAGGATGATGAACCGGTAGATGAGTCTACGCCAGTACACCCTGAGCAAATCATCGGGGATTACAAGAAGAGCAAGTACTTGGCAGAACAGGTTGCACTGGAGTTTTCAAAGAAAATGCCGGTGGTGATAGTTAATCCGAGCTTTCCTGTAGGCCCCGGTGACCTCAAACCTACACCTACAGGCCAAGTAATACTCGATTTTTTGAAGCGAAAGATGCCCGCCTACGTTGAGACGGGAATGAATGTGGTTGATGTAGAGGACGTTGCTGTGGGCCATATTCTTGCTGCAGATAAAGGTCGAGTTGGACAGCGCTATATTCTTGGTAACACGAATATGACGATGGGAGAACTTCTTAACCTGTTAGAGCAGATAACCTCCATTCCTGCGCCAAAGGTTAAACTTCCCTACTATCCTTTACTTAGCCTGTCCTATTTGAACGCTTTTATGTGTAAGATTACGCGCACTGCGCCGCGGATGACGCCGGAGACCATTCGTATGTCGGGACATTACATGTACTTTGACCCAAGCAAAGCAATTAATGAGCTTGGTCTACCTCAAAGTCCACCCAGCCAGGCACTGCGTAAGGCGGTGAAATGGTTTAAAGACAACAATTACGTCAAGTAAATACCTTTCTCTTCCGACAGCTTAGCCTCCTGTTGGTACTGAAATCTGGGATCACCCGCCCCGGTCCTTTAAGGATCAAATGCAACGGAGTTAACTCTCAAGCGAACCTGTTTTAGTGGTTCAAGCTTATCGGCTCTCTGGAAACGACAATAACCTAGAGCCGATGATACGCCACATCTGTATAGGTCAGTTTGATCTGGACGCTTTATCTAAGCAGAGGCGAGAGCAATCATGTGAATAATATTGGTTCTCCGCTGTTTCGAGTGGGTAGTTGAAGGTAGTTGTGCTAAACAGGGCGGCTTTCAAAAGAGACGTAATACAGTGATGCTTATCAGTAAGAAAGACCAAAAATATACTCGCGCAGGGACCTGTCTGCGTCTGCCTGTGCGTGTACGCACGCAGACAGGTCCGAAGGACAGGCAGGCGCATAGTGGCTGGGGCCAGAGGAAAGCAGTAGGGTTTGGAAAAGAAGATAGAAGGGGTTTTCTTGAGCGCTCTCACGTCTCGAGCGGGCGAGAGAAAGGTTTTTGTCAGTTATAATTTGCAATCTTTGTTATCCACTGTAAACAGCGAAGAGCCATAATGTCACTTCTTTTCCTCCCTGTCTAGGTATCGGAGGATAGCATCCACCACCAGATAGTTGATGGAGCGGTCACGCGTATCGCTCAGCTTGATCAAACGCTCTACAGGTCTTTCGTCCATCTTCTTTTGTGGAATGTAGATGGAGAGTTTGTCGAGGATCTCTTTCTTGGCCATAAAATACCCCCTCTGTCTTTTGGATACTTCATGTTACAGTTTTTTATTGGTGTTGACAAGAGTTTCCTGCATATAAGGGGCATAAGCCCCATCGATTGAATTGGAGCCCAGTTATTTGTAATTTGTTGCATAGGCTGTATCTGTAAGGAGAGAAGCATTGGAAAAGCGGCCTCTCCGGTCAATAAGCAGCGCATTATTTTCAGTTATGAGTGGTTATAGACTTAACGCAGCTGTCTATTGGCGTCAATATTCATGGTTGCGTGCTGCGAAAAGAAGTGTATTGAATCAGGAGATCCTGGCTACGTCAAGTCGAGAACAGGGCATTGAAAACCATAAAAAGAGCTGCGGCGAGAGTTGTGTAAGCAAATATATTCTTCAGTTTGGCAGGCTTTATTCTTATTGCAAATTTTCCGCCTGTTAACCCACCTAGTACGGCCATAAATGCAACCGGAATAACAAATTGAGGATCAAAGTGGCCTTGTACTGCATGTCCTATAAAGCCCATAATAGCTGTTGCGGCGACCATTGCAGAAGATGTGCCAATTGCCACGTTCATGGGCACGCCGCAGAGCAAAACCATCAAAGGCACCTTAAATGACCCGCATGATACTCCAACCGCTCCAGCTGCTAAACCTGCAAGTGCAGTGATCGGGATAGTAAGCCAAAGGTTGACGACATATTGTTGTCCTTGGAAATCGCGGTGCCAGTAGCCAAATCTTCTAATGTGGTTAGTCGGTCTGTCTTTTACATTCATGAGCATGAGAAACCCTGCCATCACAAGAAGTCCGGCCAATAGCAGTTTTAAGGATACGCCGCTTGCATAATCTGAATAGTATCCGCCAACTAACGCCATGATATCCGTTGGCGGGTCGATGATAAGCGCCAGTTTCCAATCCACCAGCTTGTTCTTATGAAAGATCAACATGCCAGCCAAGGCAGTCAACATAAGAATAAATTGCGCTGATGTCGCTGCTTGGTGCATGGCTTGACCAGCCAATACCAGAACAAGAACATAGAAATTTCCGCCGCCACGGCCTGTCATGGTCATCAACACGGCAATAGCGAAAACAATGATGCCAACTAAAATGAAGTCCATGTTAGTTCTGTCCTTTTAAGAGATGCTTAGGCAAGTGTCAGTTACACTATCAAGCCTTGCTCAAAGGTGACTGAGGTTTCGCCCGCTATGCGAAGGGAACGATTTCTACGGGCGATTTCTATTACGCATAGCTGCCATCTATCCCGTTATACAAAAACGGTATTTGTCTCACAATCGTCTCGTTCACTGGCTTCAGGGATGAAGGAAGTTGATCAGGTTTGGAGTGGTTGCCTTGCAATAAGGATATACCCAGGTGTGGTTATTGACATGGCTTAATTCCAGGTTGTATCACCATAAGTTGGCTAAAAGCACTAAGAATAACGGTTTGCAACCATCCCCGGTTATAAGAGCCAGTTCTTTATCTCCTCCACTGTTGGTATTCTGCCCGTACTCTTGACCTCGCCGTCAATTGACAATGCCGGCGTCAACATGACACCCCGAGCCGCGATCTCGCTAAGGTCCTCAACCTTCTGTATCTCTGCCTGAACCCCCGTCTCCAGCGTTGCCTTCTCAACGTTCGCTAATGTTGCCTTGCACTTTGGGCACCCTGTGCCCATGATCTCAATCCTCATTTCTTCCTCCTTACTAGTCAACCAACAGCGGTTCCAAATATCTTACCTGTTATCATGGCTGTAATGACGACAAGCAGCACATAGGCAAGCGTCTTCTTCGTCCCGAGGATCTTACGTATGACCAGCATGTTTGGTAGCGACAGCGCCGGACCGGCAAGCAGTAGTGCGAGAGCGGGACCATCTCCCATGCCTGAGCCCAACAAGCCTTGAAGAATGGGAAGCTCCGTGAGTGTGGCAAAGTACATTAGTGCCCCTGCGAAGCTGGCTACAAGATTGGACAGCCAGCTGTTCCCACCAACGGCGTTCGCGATCCACTCCTGGGGAATCAATGCTGTTTGTCCTGGTCGTCCTAGCAGGAATCCGGCAATCAGCACACCCCCGAACAGGTACGGGAGAATCAGCTTTGCGTACGACCACGTCGATGAGCCCCACGCCTTGTTCTCGTCCTTCTTGTACCACAAGCTCATCAAAATGATCAGGAGGATGAGGAAGGCACCAGTGATGTAGAACCGCGATTGGTAGATCGAGGTGTAGGGCGAAGGTGCGTAGCGTATCGATTCAATCTCGCTCTTTGCCACGCCAGTCAAATCGTCCGAGCCGGGCAGCTTGACGAGCACTTTGTCCGATGTCTCTCCGGCGCGCGTTGCAGCGATCTTTTCTCCAGCAGTTGTTTCAATCGACAGATCCCCAGGCTTGCCCCAGTTCGCGAAGACCAGTATCAGGATCATCAGCGCCACAGGGATCGCCGTCTTCCAGATTGGCTTGCCGCCCTCGGGAACCGGAGTCGCCATCGCAGCCTCTTCTTTCTCTACCTCTTCCTTGCGGAACAGGAACTGCATGGTCAGGCCGATGACAACTGAGAAGACCACAGCACCAATGGCCCGCGCAAGCCCAAACCGAAGCCCGAGAATCCGCCCAGTCAGGATAATAGCCAAGATGTTGATTGCGGGCCCGGAGTACAGGAAAGCGATCGCCGGGCCCAATCCGGCGCCCCGTTTGTAGATCCCTGCGAAGAGTGGCAACACGGTGCACGAGCAGACAGCTAGGATAGCTCCGGAGACAGCCCCCACTCCGTAAGCAACGACCTTCTTTGCCTTCCCTCCGAGGTACTTGATGACGCTTCCTTGTGAGATGAAAACGGCAATTGCCCCTGCAATGAAGAAGGCTGGTACGAGACAAAGCAGGACATGATCGCGTGCATACTCCTGAAGCATGAAGAACGCTTCCATGATTGCGCTTCGGACTGTCTCGCTTGACAGCGGAATCAGATACGCGACCAGGAAGACACCCGCAATAATAGCGAAGATTCGTATCTCTCGTTTCATCTACGTCATTTTCTCCCCTGTTAATCGGGCCAGTTTTTCAAGCTCGTCTAGGATCTCTGGATCGGCCAGCGACCACATCACTCGAACCCCTTCACGCCGTGATGTCACAAGGCCCGCTCGTTCGAGGACCGAGAGATAGCGCGATACAATAGACGGATCAACGCCCAGTTCTGGTGCAAACTCGCACCCGCATCTCTCCCCATCCGCCAGTAGCCAAAGCATTCGCTCGCGTAGTGGATGCGACAATGCCTTTCCAATCAGCGTTAGCGGAGTAGTACTTCGCATCATGACTCCTTTGGTACATTGCTTATTATTGCAATAATATCTTGCCATGGAGCTTTTGTCGACAACAGTGGGCCAAAGCAGGTTTTCCTCGCTCTGTTCCTGCGGGCGAGTTTGCTTGCGCCTCCAGCCGAGGTGGTAAATACGATCAATGCTCAGGCAGTCTATTCAGGTTCAGATGATGCGAATGGTTGGGTTAGGAGCATGACCTTTAGTATCACGCGGTGGATTAATGATAAGGGTTAATCTGCGCAGTAATAGGTGCAGAGCCATCGGGATGGTTAAACGACTGACTCTTTGATGATTGTCAGGTAGCATCAATTGACATCTATGCCCGCGACGGATCGACGAGGGGCCTTTAATGGCCTTGGTAAGACTTGTAGGTCGTCTACTTTGATCTTGCTATGCCAACCATTTAAGGCGCGGCAAATGGATGGTCTCATGGTTGCGCTCATCGTTGATGAAACGTTGTGTACTCAATGCCAAGTTACCGGTTCCATAAGGAACTAGGCAGGTAGGGTTAACACGACCCATGTTTGCTCTTTTGCCAAACTTCTGTGATTTGCTGCCGAGATATTGACTTAGTGGGCATATTCGCTGTATTGTAGGTAGGGGGATACAGTGGAATTAGCCAGCGGCTATTTAGTAGGGTTATAGATCTGGGCGGTGGAGAAAGCTGCGGCTTTTAGGAGGTGTTTTTGCAGTGAACGATGACTCGACATGGTTGGTACTGGTTGCCCTTGTAGGTGTAGCGCTAGGGGTGCTACTTCTTTCTACCGCGACGCCCGTTGATACCGCTTCGGCAACTACAGATGCTGTTTCTGTTTCCCAAACACAAGTGGACAGCGACGATAAGGCTGCCGTATACACGGAAAAGTACAGCGTTCCTGTTGTTGAAGCTGGGGAAAATCTCACCTTGAGGGAACGAGAGAGGGTGCTGCTGCAGGGCCACGCTGAGAACGTGGGCCAGGGCGCTGTATCATACTATTGGAGCGCCGAGGGAAGGAGAGGATACTTCGACAACGCTTTTCAGAAAAACGTGGTCTACACAGCGCCTTCGGTATGCGGTTACGAAGAGTGCATAACCATTACGCTTACTGTAACTGACGCTAAAGGAACAAGGGCTAGTGATCAGCTGTGTGTCCGAGTGCTAGGAGATCCGCTGAACTGCGGATCTGTAGTATCTGGAAGATTGTGCCAGGCAACTACTAAATGGTGTGCGGCTCCACCTTCTCCATGCAGGGTTTATGAGTGTCCATCAGCTACCGCACCTTGTGAGTCTCCATGTGTACCCCATGTTTCAGCTATTTCTACTTGCAGTAAGGAGCCAGTGCCGTGTTGCGCTTACTCACAGGGATGTTGCGCATCTTATCCAACTTCGTTTAGATTTGAGGGAGTAGTCTCAAAAGAAAGGGTCAGCCCCCTAATATTGCGGCGCTATCCTGACGACATGGATGAAGGAGCAGCACTAGAGCTTCATGGTACATTGAGCAATCCGGCTTGTGCCTCGGTCTGTTTCTGCTGGAAGGCAGATAAGGGCCGGTTTGAGGATGCCGATACTCTAACCCCCATCTATCACGCGCCCATGTCAGATCGATATGGCGGGGAGGATACAACGATCACATTGGCGATTTATGATGAAGCTGGCGGGTATGCTTACGATCAAATACGTATTCATATCAATAACCTAGACTATTGTTGCTCACCTGAGGCGAGCAGCTCCAACAACTGGCTTATGCAAAGGCCATAGATTGATGCTTGTGATGCTTGCTCGTAGGTTGGGCTATGCTGGCAGTCCTAAGTTTTTGTTGCCAACTAGTGCGTAGGAAATAAACAGGATCGTGCGTGTGTTGCGGATCGTGGGTTTGTAAAGGACGGTCGCGGTATTTATGTCTGGGAGGACGTGTTCTGGTATTCGTTAAATGGGTTGAGGACACGATCAAGAGTTTCCGGGGTCAGAGCTTTATTTTCGACTCCCAGCAGCCTGTCGCTTGGCGATCGCGCTGATCGTGGAGAAGTGAAGCCCGAGGTGGTCGCCAACAGGTGTATCGAGCAGAAGTGGCCTCATCCGTTCCACAAAGCTCTCGCTTCCTAAGAGGCTCCCTGCTCGCAATTCATCCCAGATATCTATGCCTCTCCCCTGCCTAACAAATCGTCTGTATGCACGTACTGCACGATCCCTCCTTGAGTCAAACTGAGAGAGGATCCAGTCAACGTGTAGGAACTCAGGCACATCGCTCTGTCCAGAGGTAGCACGATAGCTGCTCCAAGGCCAACC
>CAZKFV010000095.1:0-16994 GCA_964552295.1 uncultured Thermotogae bacterium
ATTATATTTCACCGGGGGTGTGCAACATTGGGTTTTCTAGGTCAACTCACCTCAACGTGGCAGGCTATTCAACGTGGTACACAAGGTACGAACGCTGCAAAAGCCCAAAAACGCTACAGAACCAGAAGTCCATTTTTTATGTAGCGTTGGAGCTAGTCTCCGACGTTGGGATGTTGACAACTAAATTTCGGCAGGCCGATTTGCGCCCGAAGGACAGGCAGGCTCAGAGATGCAGATGAGATGCAAAAAAAGAAAAGCGCTCAATCCTCTGAGAAGCTGTTCCCAGCGTCCCAGCGCCTGCCTGTGCCCATAAGGCAGACAGGTCTTTGCGGGAGAAAAGAAGCTGTAAAGCATATGCTAGATTACATCCCGCATGGGACCAAAGACGCGAAGAAGAAAAACCCGTAGTTGGCGCAAAACAACTGATATCATCTCTCAGCGGGATACTACGTAAGGCAAGCGTGGCCGACGGACGCGAGTTCTTTATAACCGATTACTGATTACTCATCACCTTTTACGCTTTACTGATTGTCCTTTTGGCAGAACTCTGCTAGCATATAGAGGTGATGTGCGATGCATGAGGCGCTTCTATACGAGAAGATTGGCAAGGGTAGAGTTCGCTGCAACTTATGTGCACATCGCTGTGTTATTGCATCTGGTAAACGTGGCCTATGCCACGTGCGGGTCAACCGGGACGGCGTGCTGTACACAACGGTTTACGGGCGTGTTGTATCACGCAGCGTAGACCCTATAGAAAAGAAGCCATTTTTTCATTTCTTGCCAGGAACGCGCGCCTACTCCATTGCTACAGTGGGTTGCAACTTCACGTGTGCTTACTGCCAGAATCACACAATCTCCCAATATCCGCGAGAGCAGGATGGTCGGGTTCTTGGTGAGGAGGTCTGGCCAGAGGAGATCGTGGCAGCTGCTAAAGAAAGTGGATCGGAGACGATAGCCTACACCTATACCGAACCCACAATCTTCTTCGAATACGCTCTTGATACAGCCCGCCTGGCACACGAAGAAGGTCTGCGAAACGTTTTTGTTTCTAATGGCTACATGAGCGCAGAAGCAGCGGACATGATCATGCCGTATCTAGATGGTATAAACATTGATTTAAAGGGGATATCGGATCAAGTATATCGCGACGTGGTGGGAGGAAATCTACGGCCTGTGATAGATTCGATCGAGCGCTTCTCCAGAGCCGGTGTATGGACTGAAGTAACCACGCTTCTGATCCCTGGAGTAAACGACAGCGCAGACGAACTGCGATGGACCGCTGAGGCGATTCTTGGAATATCACCGACTATTCCTTGGCATATAAGCCGCTTCTTTCCTGCCTACAAGATGAATGATATACCTCCAACTCCGCTAGCAAAGCTTGAGGAAGCAGAGAATATAGCTAGGGAGGTTGGGCTTAGGTATGTTTATATAGGTAACGCGCATGGGCGGGGAGAGAATACTTTTTGTCCAAATTGTGGAGAAGAACTGATCAAGCGATGGGGGTTCATGCTGCGTGATAATCTGATTAGAGAAGGATGCTGTCCGGCTTGTGGGGAGAAGGTTGATGGCGTTTGGCTTGACGCTGAATAGCAAAGCCACAGAGTGTTTTCTTTAGTATGCGATCTTTTGCCGCCACGTTGAATGATTTTTTCTTATGTAACGTGCGCAGCTTGTTTACCCCGCCTGCCCTGTGAAATATCCGCCTTTCAAGTATTTCGCGGGGTGGAGTCTTACTCCACTGGGGCCTGCCACACTGTGGCCTGCCTGTGCGGGCGAGCCGCACGCAGACAGGCCTGCCACGTTGATTAGTCTACCACGCTGTGATTCTCTTCCCTCGAATGACGCCTTTGTATAGAGCTGAATGATACGCCAAAATCCTAAAAATGAAGGTCTGACCCGACATCTGAGATCTGTATCCTTCGCGCTTCGTTGTCCATAAGCTCTATCCTGATCACGATGTCACTGATATCTACAATTCCTTCCACACGCGATGGCCATTCGACAACGGTTACTCCTGTAGTAGGCGGTAGAAGCTCGTCGAGCCCTACTTCAGCCAACTCGGCCAGGTTTGCTACCCGATAGGCGTCGACATGATGGAGGGCAATCCTTCCTTGATACTCGCGTGCAAGAAGGTAGCTTGGGGAGACAACGATGTCGGTAACCAACAAACCACGAGCAATGCCCTTAACAAGAGTAGTTTTCCCTGAACCTAGAGGCCCTATCAGGGAGATAATCATTCCCTCTGTAAGTTTAGGAGCCAGGTCAGCCCCTATTTCCTCCATGTCAGCGGGAGTACGCGCGATGATGGTTTTGTTCATCTTCTCGTAGGCTATGAGCGCAAAACAACCCCTAGCTTCCCAAGTTTCTTTTCTAGTCTGGCTATTTCCTTTGTAACTTCCTCGTCGGTAAGCGTGCGGTCGCTTGCTCTAAACGAGACCTCGTAGGTTAAGCTTCGCTTTCCTGAAGCAAGCTGCTCTCCCTCGTATAGGTCGTACAAAAGGACTTGTTCGATCATCTTCTCAGAGTGGATTATCTCTCTGATTCTTTCCGCGGAGATATCGCTAGGCGCAACCAGCGAAAGGTCTCGTTTGCTGATTGGGAAGCGTGGAAGTGGTTTGAATACTGCTCTATCGAGTTTGAACCCGTGTATCTTGCCTAGGTCGATCTCAAAGATGATCACTCGGGGCTGCCCAGGGAGGAGATCAATGATCCTTGGCGCTAGCTCTCCAAATAAGCCTAGATTATCTTTTTCGGCTATTATTTCGCCCGATCGCCCTGAATGCAGGAAAGGAAATTGTGATGATTCTATCTTCATAGGTACAGCGAGTTCTTGTAGCAGGTTAGTGAGTATCCCCTTTGCTGCTAACAGGTCGAACTGCTCTTTGCCGCGGAGGGGTATATTGGTTCGACCGAAGAAGGCCCCTGCCAATGACTCTATCTCTCCACGGGAAACGGAGAATATGCGCCCCACTTCAAAGATCATTCCACCAGCCACACGCTGGTTCAGATTTGCCTCAACCACGGATAGGAGGCCCGGTAAAAGGCTGGCGCGCAGGGATATTTGTGAGCTGATCATAGGATTGCGCAACCTAACCAAGTCATCACCGCCAATCCCCAGGGTCTCTCGCCAGCGGGCCTTGTCGAAGCCATCGGTGAGTATCTCGTTCATTCCTAGGCCTGTTAGAATCTCTCGCACGCGGTCCTTGTAGAGCTCAAACTCATCCTTGTGCCCTAGCTTAGTAATTGCCTTTGGGGGAGTGGATGGGAAGCGATCGTACCCATAAATGCGCCCGACTTCTTCTATTAGGTCTGCTTCACGCGTAAGGTCGCTACGGTAGGATGGAATAGTGGCTATCAGGTCATCGGCTTCTGGCTGGTTTTCCTGTGTCCTCTGGACTTGCGTTTGGATACCTAATCTATCAAGTAAGGCAGAAAGTTCCTCTCGATCTACGTTGATACCAAGGAGCGATCGTACTTTTCTTGTGCGTAACCAAAGCTTCCTCTCTTGAATATTGCCCGGGGCTGAGTCGATCAAACCAGCGTGAACCTTAACACCAAACATCTCTTGCAGTAGGTGTGCGGTTCTATTGGAAGCATCGATTACACCTTGAGGGTCTACTCGGCGCTCAAACCGTTGTGAAGCTTCGCTCTGCAAGCCAAGGGCGCGCGAGGAGCGTCGAATGGTTGTCCCTCCGAATGCTGCTGACTCCAGGAGAAGGCGCGTGGTGTCTTCTTTTATCTCACTTCGCTCTCCGCCCATCACACCTGCTACAGCTAAACCTCCATGCTCATCGGTTATCATAAGAATGTTTTCACTTATCTGCCGCTCGACATCATCAAGGGTTCTAAACTTGTCTGTGCTCCTGCCTCGGCGAACCGTGATTTTCTTTCCAATCCGGTCTGCATCGAAGGGGTGCAAGGGCTGCCCTAGTTCTAGCATTACATAGTTTGTGATGTCTATAACATTTGCTATTGGCCTCATCCCTGCCTTCAGTAGGCGGTGTTGCAAGTGAAGTGGTGATGCTGCCACGTGGATGTTACTCATCAAGCGGCCGGTGTACCGGGGTGTGTCCTGATTGTCTTCCACGACTACTGAGAAGCCTTCCTCCTGGATGGAAGGCGGACTTTCTTTAACGGATAGATCAAGTACGCGCAGTTCTTTGCCAGTAATCGCTGCTACCTCACGGGCTATCCCGTAGATTCCCATGCAATCAGGCCGATTGGACGTAACCTTTACTTGCAAGATGTAGTCATCAAATTCGAGCAGCTCGTTGATATCCGTTCCCAATGACAGCTCAAGGGACTCATCGAAGTTCCAAATCCCTTCCGATTTTGCTTCCAAGCCCAGTTCTGCCTTGGAGCATATCATGCCGTGTGAGGTTATCCCGCGTATCTTACGCTTAGTAATTTCAAATCCACCTGGAAGCTCTCCTCCAACGGTAATCACTGGAACGAGCCGGCCTTCAATTACGTTATCCGCGCCGCATATTATATCTACTTCTTCGCTTCCGATGTCCAGGTGGCAAAGCGATAGATGATCGGAGTTTTGGTGCGGGGCGCTAGTTAGTACTCGTCCCACATAAGCGCCTTTTACACCTGGAACATAGGTGATTTCTTCTACCTCCAGGCCGGCAAGCGTCAGGCGTTCGGCTAGCCTATGCACTCCCGCTTCTGTAACTTCGATATCAACATACTCAGCCAGCCATCGACATGGAACCTTCATCTTTCACCTCATTTAGCTTCCAGTACTCAACAATTAGCCATCAGCACACATTCGCGAACCATCAACCGTTAGGTTACAGCCATCAGCACTCAGCCTGAAGCAATCATCTAGCGGCTCTCATCTTGCGGCCTACAGCTAGCATTTTATATACAGGCAATCCGCGTTGCTGCCGTATGCTTGTAGCTGATAGCTAATAGCTAATAGCTAATAGCTGATGGCTTACATCAACCCGCTAGAGCGAGAATCCAAAGTAGAAGACCCCCATTCCATCTCCTTGGATCGGCATTGCATAGCCCAATAGAGCGTTAAACGGCAGAAGGCCACCGATTGCTGCAAGATCCAAAGACACCTCTATTCCAGCTTCCACGTAAGAACTAGTTTTACCTACTTCGTCAATACTTGTCCAGCTGTTTCCAGCTGCTATAAACAGTCTGGTCTGGGCATTGTCTAGCATCACTACGCTTGCAAGGTTGTAGGGCGTATTTACGCTAGTTGGAATCTCTATTGCTAGACGGCCATAGAGCTTGTGCGTGCCGTAAGCGTGATTCTGAACCCATTTTCCTTGTTGCGAGACACTTCCAAAGCTCAGTAGTTCAGTAAGGTCGTGCTGGAGTGACTGTGGAGGATCTCCAAAACCTACTCCTAAGGTAACTGCCCCTTGCAGGTATACCTGCGGAATAATCCTTACCTCATCTGATACTATCATCGATGCGCGTCCAGTGCCCTGTAAAGTTAGATCCACAGCTATCTGAGTATGGCTACTTCTATGTAGTGTTGGAAGCCTACTAAACCCAAAATGAATGTATGGGATTGGCTCATCATCCGAGATGATGCGGTGGCCAGAAATGGTGAGAGTCTCCGTTGATGCCAAGTATGTACCAGCCGAGCCGGTCATTATCGGAGAGAAGACGGTGTGTGTGTAGCCAAACTTTCCTATGATTTCTGATCCGCTCAGTGTTGTGCTTAAAAAGATGTAATTCGATCTTCCTTTGTATATATCCGCGCTCAGTCCGCTTTCTGCAATCGTGAGACTTATGCGATCAAGGTAGGTAATAGTAATTCCCTTTGCTGTCGGGTTAGGGTGCAGGACGTACGCGTCGAGAGGAAAGGCATTGCTGCCTGTTATGGTGATAAGCTTTACGGGATCATTGTTGTTCAACCGATCGCAGTCAGGCAAGAGGTGTTCAGGATCAATCGTTACACGCCTAACTGGTTCGGAGGTGGTAAAAATGATGGTTGATGTGGTGTCTATTCCGTCCCACTCTTTACGCGCCGTAGCGCCTGAGGCCATCTTGGCTTGTACAACAACGGGTTGTTCCACGCCGCCATCACGCTTGACCTGCACAGTAGTCTGGTGCTCTTTCCCTTCTTTCTTTTTTGACAAAATCTGTACATCGTAATCAACGGTCATGTCGCTGTGTAACCAGGTTTCAAACAAGGCTTCAAGCGATCTGCCCGCTTGTTTTTCCATCACCTCTTGATACTGCGCAACGCTGATCTGAAAGTGCATGTACTGGGATGCTGCATTGCTCAATGCTTGTCCGAAAACGTCTTTTCCCACTGCAGAGGCAATGGCGCGAGCCACCAAATATCCCTTATCATACAGGCGGACAGCGGTAGCGTTGTCATACTTGATGTCAGTTTGTGGCTTAACGATCGCCTCATCGAAGCCTAGCTCAACCTGTTGTATATAGGGTAGCTCCACTTGATGCTCACGCAGGTTCATAAAGCCGAATTGGGAAATAACGAAGTCCTCAAGAAGGCCATTTC
Organism: uncultured Thermotogae bacterium; assembly: GCA_964552295.1. GTDB lineage: Bacteria > Bipolaricaulota > Bipolaricaulia > UBA7950 > UBA9294 > M55B144. The sequence continues at coordinate 6,497 of CAZKFV010000095.1, forward strand.
CTTCTGTGGAGAACAGGTTCGGTCCAAACTCACCATATGTTTCCTCAAAGTAAGTTATGGATAGATACTGTGCCATACCCTCTGAGAGCCAGTTCTCAGCGTTTAGGTCAACTCCAATACCGATACCCCACCACTGGTGGGCAATTTCGTGTGCTAGGACAAATGCACTTAGGCGATTAAGGGCTCCGGGGATGGTAACATTGCGATGCGTGAAGAAGAGGTCAGAAAGCCAAACTATGCCATCAGCAGCCATTGATAGGCCGTTCTTGTTGGGGCTCTCCACTATGGTAAGGCGTGCCCGGGGGTAGGCTCCGTAATCTTTCTGATATGCTTCTATAATATCTTTGGCGTAGGTTGCAAGAAGTCGAGCTGTCTCATCGTGGCCGGGTAGGTAGTAGACTGCAATGGGAACTTCAAGCTCCTCCATAGCAAAACAGTGGTAGTCACTTGAAGCGGCAATTGCTATCGTACGTGATGGAGCTTCATTGCTCACCAGGTATGTTACTTCATTATCTTCATTGGAGGTTTCTTCTTTGATACTGCTTGAATCGGTTCCTACAGCAAGCACCACGTCACTAGAAAGGGTAATACTAGCTGAGTAATTGGCTGCGGGAAGCTGCAACGGAAAATTTCCATCATCGTAGATAAGCCTACCATCTTCCTCCCTCAACTTTTCATCTTCGGGTATGAGAATGGGGTTCCATCCGAAGCGCCAGGTAAGCACACCATTGTTTATCTCTTGATCTCCGTAAACCATACGCGGTACACGGGTGGTGAAATGAATTCGTAATGTGACGGGCTTGGCTTCCGGAAGGTCTATGGCGAGGACAGCTTTGTCCAGCGAGTAGGTTTGCCATGCGGGAGGGATTGGGAGAAATCGAGGGGATAGCGAATTGGTGCTTTGGCTCTGCACTATCTCTACAGCCTCTATTTGAGTATGCGACGGATCATAGCCAGATGGGTATATAGAATCGATTGCCCGATCGCTCAAGTATGGGTTTTTCTCAGTTTTGAGGTTTGCAAGCAGCAGAAAGTAGACGTGGCTTTTACTTGGTATAAACGAAACGTCCTGATAACCGTGGATGGTCTGGTTTTCCATATCGATTCTTACTGATATATCGTAACTTACAGCACCCGCGCTGAGAGTGGCGAAAAAAACGAGAACCCCCACACATAAGAGAATGCGATAACTAGCTAATCCTTTGCTCATCTGCCCTCCGGTTCCGTGAAAACTCTCTTCTATTCTTCTAGCTCTTCCTTAGAGTGATCCACCTTCACATTCACGGCCGTGATTTCTCGCTCGGTGGTTCCTTTGACGGTCAGCAAGACTGGCCCCACTTGAACTTCGTCTCCAACATTGGGCATTGCCTCAAGACGGTGCAAAATGAGACCGCTTAGGGTTACTCCCTCGTCCTCGGGCAGTTCTATGTTCATTGTGCGATTCAGGTCATGTATGGACACCTCACCGCTCACTATGGCTTCGTTGGGTGAGTTTCGCTTGATCAAGATAGCTGGACTGTCATACTCATCCTCGATCTCGCCCACGATTTCTTCGATGATATCCTCTAGCGTAACGATCCCAGCCATTCCGCCGAACTCGTCTATCACTACTGCCATATGAACGCGCTCTCGCTGGAATTCGCGCAGCAGTACATTGATTGGCTTAGTTGTCGGTGTGTAATAGATTGGACGCAGCAGGCCATGCAGGCTGGTCTGCGGCTTATCTATTTCCTCTAATAAGTCTTTGGCATAAAGCGTTCCAACTACTTTGTCGGGGTGTTCCTCGTAGACAGGAAAGCGAGAGTGTCCGTCTTTAGCCACTATCTCACGGGCCTTGCGCGGAGAGGTTCTTACCTCAATTGCCTGTACATCCATACGAGGAACCATCACCTGCTCGGCGATGATCTCGTCGAAGTCTAGAATACGACGTATCATATCGCCATCGCGCACGTCGATCAATCCGCTTTCCTCGCTTGCGTCAATCAATGTCTCTATCTGCACATCGCTCACTGGCGCTGGTCCTTCTTGTGAGGTGTTCTGTCCAAAAACACGCATTATGCGATTGGCTATCCCGCGGAAGATAAATATCAATGGACGCAGAACGCGCGTAAAGAGATGCAGGGTGTTGATCGAAGACAGCGTCAATCGCTCTGCGTTGTTCTTGGCAAAATTCTTGGGTGTAATCTCGCCGAAGATAAGCAGCGACACGGTCATCACTCCGGTTGCCAAAAAGCCAGCCTGATAAGCAGGAAGCCCTTTACCAATAATTTGTATAGAAAGAAGAGTCATCAGCGAGCTGGCGGCAACGTTGGTCAAGTTATTAAGAATCAGAAGCGCGGTGATCATGTCATTTGGCTCAGCAAGCAGCAGGGACAAGCCACGCTTCTTTTTCTTATGAGCATTTATAAGATATCGCAGTCGTCCCTCATCAAGTGAGGTAATTGCTGTCTCTGTGCTGGAAAAATATGCTGAGCAGGAAACGAAAAACACAAGCAGCGCAATCTGTGCGCCTATTGACACGGTAATACTCACCTCTTCCTGGAATTATAGGGGTCGCGTCGATGATTGCAAGAGGCCAACTGTTATAACGCACATCGGAAGCATCTTCTGTGTTCTGGTTGCTCTGGCCATAACCAGCGTGGTAAAATAATGAGATAATTATGGAAAGCGAGGGAGTAGATCTACAAGAACTACAGCAAATCATTCTCCTTTTAAAAGAGGAAGATCTTACAGAGATCACCGTCTGGAATGGAGATAGCAGGATAACTGTCCGCCGTGACAGCTGTCCTCGTATACCCTCGCCCGGCGATCGCACGACCTATGCAGATGTTCCGGAGCGTCGAGGCGACATGATCACGGCCCCTCTGTTGGGAACCTTCTATTCCCGTTCAAGCCCCGAGGAAGAGCCTTTCGTATCCGAGGGAGATGAAATCGCAGCTGGTGAAACGCTTTGCATAATTGACGCCATGAAGGTAATGAATGAGATCAGGGCAGAGTTTTCTGGACGAATCAGCAAGATCCTGGTCAAAGATGGCGATCCAGTGCAATACGGCCAGCCACTGTTTCTGCTGGAAAACAGATGACCTTTAGCAATGTCCTGGTAGCAAACCGGGGAGAGATTGCCTTGCGCGCTCTGGAGGCTTGCCGCGAACTATCCATTGACACGGTTGGGGTTTTCTCACAGGCCGATAGGCAAATGCCTTATCTGAGCCTAGCCAGTAAACGTATGTGTATTGGCCCCGCTAATCCAGAAAAGAGCTACCTTTCTATCCCCGCCATCATCAGCGCTGCCAAGCTATCAAACGCAGAGGCTGTATACCCTGGTTACGGGTTTCTGGCCGAGAACCCAGATTTTGTGGAAGTATGTGAGGATCACGGGCTCGTTTTTATTGGCCCGCCCCGCGAAACCATGGCGCTTGTGGGAAATAAACTTGCTGCTAGGGAGGCTGTTGCCGCGGCTGGTGTGGATGTCCTTCCCGGCCATGCCGTTAGCGAGGATAAGGATGTAATGGCGGTAGGAGATAAGGTTGGCTACCCCCTTCTGGTTAAGTCTACCTATGGAGGAGGGGGTCGTGGGATGCGCTTTGTAGAGCATCCTCAAGAGCTAGAAAGTGCTATTCTAGCTGCCCGTAGCGAGGCTAAGGCAGCTTGTGGCAACGACAGTCTGTACTTAGAACACGCGGTGGAGAGCCCCAGGCACATCGAGGTCCAGATCCTTGCTGATGCCCAAGGAAATGTGGTTCATTTTGGCGAAAGGGAATGCTCTGTTCAGCGACGCCACCAGAAACTGATTGAGGAATCTCCCGCATCGCGTTTAGACGAAAAAACCAGAAAAGCGCTCCATGTTGCTGCTATAAAGGTCGCGCGTGCCGTGGGATATGTAAATGCTGGAACAGTGGAATTCATCTTTGATTCCCAAGATCAATTTTACTTCATTGAGATGAACGCCCGCATTCAGGTAGAACACTCAGTAAGCGAGGTTGTTTCACAAGTCAACCTGGTTAAGGAACAGATTCGAATTGCATCAGGAGATCCGCTTCGTTTCACTCAAGATAAAATTGATCTTCGTGGCCATGGCCTGGAGTGTCGCATCAATGCCGAGGATCCGGCTAACGGTTTTCTGCCCTCGGCTGGTAAGGTGACTATCGATGAACTGCCGACCGGGTTTGGCATACGTTTGGACACTCACCTGTACAACGGTATGGAGATGAAGCAGTACTACGACTCCCTGTTAGCCAAAGTTATCTCATGGGGAGAAGATAGAAAAGAGGCTTGTATTCGCATGTATACAGCCCTTGAGCGCTTCCGAGTAAGGGGGATACAGACTACTCGTTCGTTTGCCCAAGAGATAGTCTCTGATCCCTCATTTAGAAACGAACGAATTACCACTGATTTCCTCTCTAAGTTTGGCGCAGATTGACATAGTAGTAATCAGGTATCTGGTACTACTTGACTTTAGAAGGGTTTGACATCGGGTGAAGTTTTGGCTAGCGTTCGTTCGGTTTAGTGCCCGCTGCCAAGTATTGATGCGTTGAATGAAAAGAACAGGTGATATTACAGATGTTTGATTCTCTTACCAGCAAACTGACCTCAGTCTTCTCCCGCTTAAAGGGCAAGGGGAAGCTTTCGGCCAATGATGTGAAGGCCGGCCTGCGTGAGATCAGGCTAGCCCTCCTGGAAGCAGACGTCAACTACAAGGTAGTCAAAGATCTAATTACTCGCGTGCAGGATCGGGCAGTGGGAGAAGGCGTTCTGGAGAGCCTTACCCCCGGCCAACAAGTGGTAAAGATCGTTCGCGATGAGCTTACCACTTTGATGGGAAAGGAAGCCACAGGGCTTGATTTGTCACACCATCCTTCTGTGATAATGCTTGTCGGATTGCAGGGATCTGGAAAGACAACCAGTGCCGCTAAGCTTGCTCTTCGACTCCAGAAAGAGGGCAGAAAACCTGTTCTCGTAGCAGCAGACGTCTATCGGCCGGCAGCCGTTGCTCAGTTACAGACCCTGGGTGATAGCCTTGACATACCGGTGGTAACCGGCGACGGGAAACACCCAGTACAAATAGCATCTTCTGGCATGGAATGGGCAAGAGACAACCTTCGCGATGTTGTTCTGATTGATACCGCTGGTCGCCTGCACATTGATGAGGCGATGATGAACGAGTTAAGTGAGATCAAGAAAGCCGTCAGGCCCGATGAGATCTTGTTTGTTGCTGATGCCATGACTGGCCAAGAAGCGGTGAACATTGCTGAGACATTCAACGACCATATTGCCTTCTCCGGCGTGATGCTCACCAAGCTAGATGGTGACGCGCGTGGTGGGGCTGCCCTTTCCGTTCATCATGTTACCGGAAAACCAATCAAGTTTGTCGGCATGGGCGAGAAAATCGCTGACCTGGAGGCGTTCCATCCGGACCGAATAGCCGAACGGATCCTGGGGATGGGCGATGTTCTAACTCTTATAGAGCAAGCCGAGTCCCAGATGGACAAAAAGAAGGCCGAACAACTGGCAACTCACATCAAGAGAAACCAGTTCACATTGCAGGATTTTCTTGAACAACTGGAAGAGATGCATAAACTTGGGCCTTTGTCCGGCATATTGGACAAGCTTCCCTTGAAGAAGAACCTAAGAGGAAATGTGGATGTGGATGACCAGGAGCTCACCAAGACCCTGGCAGTATTACGATCGATGACTCACGCAGAGCGGATGAATCCTTCGATCATTGGCGGCAGCCGCAAGAAGCGAATCGCTCGAGGAAGCGGAACACAAGTTCGAGATGTAAATCGTGTTTTATCTCGTTTCAAGGATTCGAAGAAGGCGATCAAGCTACTGAGCAGTAAGCGTGGCGGCAAGGGCCGTCCGCCAATAGACATGTTGGGAATGTAGATGGTAGGCATCATCCGATCATGGATTTCTGCCGTGGCTTTCGGATGAACGATAAATGGGGTAAGATTTGTACTGTGCTGGCGGTTTGCGGACGTTATGATGCAAGTTTTTCAAGAAATTTAGGGTAGTGATAGATAATTCTTTGGGTAAGAGTCGATCAAAACAAGAGGTGAGGCAATGGCAGCAAAGATTAGACTAAAGAAGGTTGGAAGAAAAGGGCAACCATCGTATCGGGTAGTCGTTCTTGACGGACGAAAGCCCAGAGATGCCAAAGTCGTAGACGATCTTGGGTTCTACGATCCAAAGACGGACCCGGCTACATACGAGGTCAAAAACGAAGCGGCGCTGAAATGGTTGCTAGATGGTGCTAAGCCAACAAGTGCAGCACGTGATATTCTATCGCGAGCCGGCGTGATGTCGGCCTGGGATGCTGCCAAGAGGGAGCAGATAGCGCAAGGCGAATAGCATGCTATACCGATTGTGTTTGTTCTTCGTGAAGAACCTAGTTGATGATCCGGGTTCAGTGAGAATAGACCGTATCGAGACAGAGAAGGTTGATATTTTCTTTTTGCACGTGGGAAAGCAAGATCGTGGACGAGTTCTGGGGCATGGAGGGCGGACTATCGGCGCGCTGCGCACTTTCTTAGAAGGCGTTGCTACAAGCCTTGATCGTGAGGTTGTCGTCGAGATCGTCGACTGATCTTTTGACATGCATTTTGATGTACTAACAATCTTCCCCGAGGCAATTCGCGGATTCATCTCCGTAGGGATTCTTGGCCAGGCTATAGAAAACCAGGTGATATCAGTTGATCTGCACAATCTGCGTGATTTCACGGATGACCCGCATCGGGTCGTCGATGATCGCCCTTACGGTGGCGGACCTGGAATGCTTCTCAAAGTAGAGCCCATGGCGCGCGGGATAGAAGAGATTTCCTCCAAGATGAAAGGGCGCAGTCATCGCAAAGTGCTTCTGTCTTCGCAGGGCAGACTATTCACACAGGACGATGCCATAAATTGGGGACAGCTGGATGGAATTCTTCTCATCTGCGGGCGATACGAAGGTGTTGATGAGCGGGTCGTTCAGTTTGTGGATGACGAGGTTTCCATAGGAGACTACGTATTAACAGGAGGAGAAGTGGCGGCCGCGGTGATCATAGAAGCCACCGCGCGGATGCTGGCCGGAACGGTTGGCCGATTTGAGTCCGTAGAAAGTGATTCATTCTACAACAAAGACCACCTTGGCCCGCCGCAATATACGCGTCCTGCGCAATTTCGCGGACTGTCCGTGCCAGAAGTCCTCCTTTCGGGTGATCACAGGCGAATAGAAAGGTTTCGCGAGGAGCAAGCTTGGGAGAAGACCATGCGCAACCGACCTGATCTTATTGGGCTAAACGACACTGGCAAGAGCGATTTGGGCCGTAAGAGTGATCTTGACAGCGCAGAAAGCGATGGGTAACCTCTACATTGCTCTGCTGCACTTCCCGATGCGCAATCGTCGTGGCGAGATTGTAGCCACAGCGATGACATCCATGGATGTGCACGATATTGCGCGTTCAGCGCGTACCTACGGAGTAGCGCGCTATTTTGTCGTTACGCCGTTACCCTCGCAGCAGCGGATTGGCTGGCGAATAAGGGGCTTCTGGACAGAAGGAGAGCGCGTGATGGAAGAAAGCAGGCGCGGTGATGCGCTGGAGATAGTCGAAATAGTGCAAGATTTAGAGGAATCGATTTCTTGGATTCGAGAAGCTGAAGGCCAAGAGCCTCTTGTGGTAGCAACATCGGCCAGGAGACATTTGGCACCTCCGGTGAGCTATGCCAAGCTGCGCGAGGAGATATTGATAGGCAAGCGACCGGTGCTGATCCTTTTTGGAACAGGTTGGGGCATGGTGGATGAGGTTATCCAGGCCTGTGATCTGCTGCTTCCACCGATCATGCCGGGAAGCGATTTTAATCATTTGTCGGTGCGCGCGGCAGCAGCTATCACACTTGATCGCGTGGCAGGGGATAGAATAGGAGGAGAAGATGGATAGCATCATTAGGTCGGTAGAGAAGGAATACCTGCAGGAGAGGGATAGATCGTTCTCTCCCGGTGACATAATAAGAATACACGAGCGCATCTCCGAGGGAGCCAAGGAGAGGATTCAGGTCTTTGAGGGAATCGTTCTCAAGCGAAGCGGAAGCGGCACCAGCGAGATGGTCACCATACGAAAGATCTCCTCTGGTATAGGAGTGGAAAAGACCTATCCGATGCACTCCCCCAAGCTTGAGAAGATCGAGCTGGTTAAGAAAAACAAAACCCGTCAATCCAGGCCCTACTTCCTGCGCCGCTTGCGCCGCATTCGCTAAAAGTGGCAATTAGGAAGACAAATAAGAAAAGGAAACCCGCACTCATACTGCGACTAGTGCGGCACTTCGGCTGGAATCCAGGGCGAGTAGCAAGCGAAATCCTCGAGTGGATCGAGGTACTTATTGTTGCTGGCGGGCTGGCCTTCCTAGTTATGACCTATGTTACCGTGCGAATGCACGTGCCAACAGGATCAATGATTCCTACAATTGATCCCAAGGATTCCTTCTTTGTTGATGTTGTATCCTACTACTTCCGAGAGCCCAATCCCGGTGACATCGTCGTGTTTTGGCATGTAGATTCTGTGTTAATAAAGGATATCACATCGGGTTCTGTAGCCGAGCAAGCTCGTGTAAAAACCGGAGAAAGGCTTATGTATATAAACAGGCAGCCGGTTTTTTCAGCTGCCGGAGCTGATGAAATTGTTGCGTCCATGCCAGTAGGCACAATGATCGTGCTAAGAACGCCAGATACTCCTCGACTTGATTTAGGGACCAAAGAAAGCGGCATGGATAACCTGTCCGACTTCGGAATAACCCTACGTGACAGAAGAGTGCGCTACGTCAAGAGACTCATCGCAGTTGGTGGACAAACCGTGCAGATAAAAGATAGCGATGTCTATGTTGATGGCAAAAAACTAACTGGGCCTAGATTTGATAGAACATATACATCGGGCTCGCCCGACATGCTGTATGGAATGACGCCCACCCTGGTTCCACAAGGAAAGTGGTTCGTATTAGGCGACAACTCCTCAAACTCCTGGGACTCCCGCTACTGGGGGTTTGTGGATGAGAAAGACTTCATTGGCGAGCCCTACCTGCGCGTCTGGCCGTTTAGTCGCTTTGGCCCCATGAACGGCTACTTCTAGCTACGAATTACGCCCAAGATATTCCGCACTTCTGTAGCGTAGTAGCTTGCCTGCCCCGCCTGCCCTGTGAAATAGCTGCTTTTTTATGTATTTCGCGGGGTGGAGTCTTACTCCACTGGGGTCTGCCACGTTGGCTCTTGCCGCAACTTCCTGGTTGCGATTTAAATGGCTTCCTGAGTATCCTAAGAAGCATTATGTCAGTACGTAGACAAGAGAAGAACCTTGAGCATATTCTAAGACTCTGCAATTTTGATAAAATGCAGGCCTCATCATTTCTAGCTTTTACTTCTACGTCTTCGGTTGATAATGCCAAATTTACTGCAGAAGGCTCCATTGATAATCAGGCTCAGCATAATCCTGATGAAATCTTGATTGCGGGCCTTGATGAGGCTGGCCGCGGCGCGCTTGCCGGTCCGGTTGTAGTTGGCTGTGTACACTTTCCCGTTTTCTCGGCTTCTTCTGGAATTAACATTCTTTTGGAGCTTAGGGGTCTCGACGATTCCAAGAAGCTGTCAGCGAAGAACCGTGAGGCCCTAGTTCCTCGCATCAAAGAAAGAAGCCTATGGGGAATTGGCATTGCCAGCGCTCAAGAAATAGACAAAATAGGAATCGTCAAGGCGGTGTCACTGGCGGCAACGCGCTCCTATGAGGCGATGGGAGCAGAAGTTGACCTTCTGCTTTGCGATCGTGGCATCACTGTTCTACTCGAAGAACATACTACCAGGGATTTGATGTCCCCACTTCACCAGCTCTCATTTATACATGGCGACTCTTGCTCCCTTCATATTGCGGCAGCCTCGGTTCTTGCCAAGGTGGCTCGCGATCAGATAATGGTTGATCTTGATAGCAAATATCTCTGTTATGGATTTGCTAGTCACAAAGGATATGGAACTGCTGCGCATCTTGATGCTCTTCGCAAGCTAGGCCCGTCATCTATGCACCGCAAAACCTTCAAATATAATACGGGGTCAGACCTTAATTTTTAGGATTTGTCAACGTCATAAACATACCTTGCGATGGTAGAGGCTCATTACAAGAAAACACTAAATCCGGCTGGCAAATCAGATTGGTAGGCCTGTTTGCGTGCGGACACCTGTCCACGCGTTGCGCGCAGGCGGGCGCACAGGCAGACAAAGTACCCATACCACGACCGGACAAGAAGGGTTTTGTAAGGCTAGGCTTGGCACTCAAAGGCTAAACTCTTAATTTCAAGCAAAGGCAGCCCCTGAGATAAATAGATCGTCTATACGCTATTTCAAGATCTGACCCCGGAACTTAAATTGAAGAACTTAGCAATGCAGACTAGCGGAACACGTAGATGGCAATGGCTATAACCCCAAAAACTAACTCAAATGTCATCATAACCATTGTAAGCGCCCACTCCCTGATGCCACCGGTAA
>CAZKFV010000096.1:0-6714 GCA_964552295.1 uncultured Thermotogae bacterium
CAAGGTTCCATCCACAAGCGCGCAGACCGCAGCCTTAGCAAGGCCCGGTCCAATCTCTCCTGCAACCTCATACAGCGAGGCACCAGGAGCGACTTCCAACTTCGACCCATCTGGTAAAGAGATATGGATCATTCTTCTCCCTCCTTCGCTAGTTGAATCATGAATAATACCCACATTTGCCGCCCACAGGCAACGTAACGTCTCACCTTTCTTGGAAATATCGCGGTTCTAGCCAAAACCAGTTAAGCAAACAAGGCTAGTGCTGGCTCGACTCAATCGATAGCCAGTCCGTCCCTATCTCTGCCTACGAACAGGCAGGCAAGGTACACGCACTGCCAATAAACAGAACCTCCTTCTTATGTAACGTTTCACATCAAGCCACCCGACAGCAAAGCGAAGAACACCAAGAATGAAGACGCGACGCCCATGGTCTCCTGTCAAGAAGCGAGTCCGTGACACGAGTTAAATGAAAAGATGAATGATTTTGTCGCCAAGCATGCATGTTTGGCGAAATACGCCTGATGCTCTCCGATTCCTGCAAGCACCCATGCGGATTGCCAGTTCGCTAATAGATTGCGATGAGCTCTGGATCGAGGAAACATTCATTGGGTTGGTAGTGCCTTGAAGGCGCGTCCGATGACATCACGGCTCTAGGGAGTCCCAAGAGATCTAGACCCGCGTCCCCAACAGCAGCTCCGCAGAACGTGACGTACGAACCACACTGGCAGTGAGTCCTGGAACAAGCCGGAACCACAGGGTAGGCCACCACGCAGCCACTCAACAACTCAACCGGGCGTGGTATTGTCGATTGCAGCCCGGAGACTAGGACCGAGAACTACTTCTTTACGACGCACCATAAACCACGTACAGGTTCGCCACACATCACCGCTCACTCATTATTGCTGTTCTGTAAGCTCAATGCTCATATTTCACCAGATCGGCAACTGCACAGAAAAAATGGTAAACTCCGCTGAAGACTCAGCGCAGTATCCACGATAGTAAGCATTCATGTGCGAGCAGCTTTCAGAATTGAGCCGCGCACAGCTTGGTAAATGAGGCATGTGTCCTATGACTCACTGTAACTTAGATTGGCCTTTCAGTACTGTGAGGTGTATGGGTTGAATTTCTCTCCATTCTGTGCTATAATGAGTTATTCAAGGGAGGTGGAACTGGTGGAGTACATAGTAGTACCCGAAACGATGGAACAGCAGATTTCTCAACTGTCTCGAGTTGAGGAGTTGGGGCCCGCAGACGATCTCAAGTCAAAGTGCTGCTAGAAGGGAACAAGAACGGAAGAGTGCTCCCGTCATCTGTGGAGGGAGCACTCGCCTATACCAATGGTGCTAGTGCTCCAGTGCGTTGATACACGTACTCAGCCAAAATGGGTGTGGACTGTAGAAGTAGCATAGCCAGTACAGTCTCGTGCTCATTCCAGCCAGTTCCAACTATAGCGGCCGTGAAGCAATTCGAGAGTGCAAATGGTCTAGAAATAGCCATAGAAGGCAGACAGTGCGATGTTCTTTGTGCCACTATAGGCTTCCGCATTGGCGCATCCAGCGAGACCCCGGAACTAGCCGGGGTTTCCCATCTACTTGAGCATGTTCTGGTTCACTGGCTGAAAAGGCGCGGTATGGAGCTTCGTTGCGGACCTCTTCTGATTAACGGAAGAACTACGTTCTACTCTACTAGCATCTCGATTGTCGCTCTTCCTCACGAAATAACCTTCGTCCTCGATCTGCTTTCGGGATTATGGGTATTTCCAGTTCTCTCTGAACGCGACTTGGGAACCGAGGTCGACGTGGTCCTGAGTGAAATCGGAGCGAGGAAAGAGAAGCCAGATATTATCTATGCCAGGCAGGTACTTGCTGAACTCCTTGGGAAACGATTTGGGCTTCCGATAGAAGGGCATGGTACTTCTCTTCGCTCTCTCACCGTCTCACAGCTTGAAGAGCACTATAGACACTTTCGGCCTTGGAATGCGGTTCTGTCTCTGGTGGGGAGCTTTGATCCTGACAAGCTGGCTCACAGACTTCTGACGGATTGTGATTTTCTGCAAGCAGCCTTTGGGGGCAGCCGGGTGATTTCCGAATCCGGATTCTACCCACCAGTCAACTCAGGACCAGTCGGAAATCCTGTCCGTCAGGTCGACAAAGTAGCGACTCAACCCGGGCTTGCCATTGCCATACCAAGTGTGTTGCATAGGGACAGGCCGGTACTTGAGTTGCTCTCGTATTTGCTGAATCACTGCGATCCGTACACGACTGTGCGGAATGAAGACCAGATGCAATGGAGAAAACTGAAATGGAGGACTAGGATAATTGATATGGGGCCCTTTCCAACACTAATGGTGCTTAAACCATCATCCTCGAGCAATACAGAGTCCAAGGCCTATTCACTACTAGGAACTGCACAAGAACTTGCTTCTGCCATAGTAGGCTCAACGCCCGAAGCCGTACTGGCGGGGCTCAAGCGGAGGATTCATGTCGATTGGCTATTCGAGCAGCAGAAACCCGAGATGCGAGCGGCTACCCTATGCAGTAACCGGCTGCTAGGGCACTGGTCTTTAGGCGACATACTGGTCGAGCGGATTACTCGTACAAGTCGAGCAAAGCTTGAGGGAGTGCTGTCAAAATACCTTGTCCCCGAGCGCCTTGTGATACCACGTGCCCACAGCAATTCACCAATAGATCATGCTGGAGTTGGAAGAGCAGCTGCCAGAACCTGGGGGACAAGCTGCCGGTCCAGACATCGGGGAGTTCGCAACAAGAGCACTCATAGTCGCCAGGAGCCGGGCCCTGATGAGCAAGTACTAGCAAATGCAGGGTTGAATGTAGTACATGGGTATGAGCTGCAAGTTGGAATAGCGGTCATCGCGGTTTTTTTCGTTCGTTCGGTCTCAGTTAATGTGAAGGAGCGTAAGGTCTCGGGATTGGCGTCGTTAGTTCTAGAGAAGGAACTCCTCTCTCGGCAGGGGAGTCAAGGGCCGCGGGTTACATCATTCACATCGAAGGATGTCGCCGGACTCATCATAGAAGGGCCTAGGTCAGAACTTCGTGATGTCTTGGAACAACTTCTCGATCTTCTGAGCGAGCCCTCGCTTTCGGAGGAGTCCTTCACATCCGCTAAGCGCCAGAGAATCGCATACCTCCGATCGCGGTCTGGAGAATGCTCTATAATGTGCCTTGAGGAATTGGAGAAACAAGCATTCCAGGGCACACCCTATGAATACCCTACATACGGAACAGTAGAACAACTCCTGACCCTCGAGTATGAGGACATGCAACAGCATTACGAAACTCTGAGGGCAAAGCGAGTGATTGTGTCAGTCGCGGGTAACATCGATGATCTCGATCTGCAGCGGGACGTTGGCTTTGAGCCAGGCTGTTCTAATGGCAACTCTCCTGATTACACTATGCTGAGCCAACTTGGTCTGTCACGTCGAAGATCCCCTGTGCCATCTGCGTATCTAGTTCGCGGGATCGGTCATCAGGCTACCCTCTACTGCCTCGGGTTCCCTATCCCTGCTCTGGCAGATCCGGAGCATGCACGCTTGTCCCTTCTGAACCTACGTCTAGCTGGTTCCTCAACAGGGCTCTCTGTCCTTTGGCGGAAGCTCCGAGAGTACTGCTCATGTTATGGTGTCCATTCCTCCCTCACTCAGTATCGCCACAGAAACCTGTTGTGGATTCAATACTTGGTATCTGGCAATTGGGACAGAGAATTCAGTGAATGCGTTAACCTCGTGACGAAGGAACTTTCTTCCCTTTCTGACACTATCAGCAAAGAAGATCTATATAAATTAAAGAAACTGTGGATACGCCAGTACAAGCGATCTGTGCAAGGAATCGTGGCGAAAGCCACAACAAGAGGATATCACGAGTTGAATGGCCTGGGAAAGGACTTCTCTGTGCGGTTCGCCAAACAAGTGGCCGACACTGAACTGCCACAGCTAAGGAAGACGGCTGAACACTACCTAGTCCTTAACCCTGACAATCTTGCTATCTACAACCTAAGATCGAAAGGACGGTGTTATGAAAGCCTCTAAGTATAACCACCTTTTCCAGGCTCCGGATGGAACCTGGCTTATGTTCAACCTTCTATCAAAAGCGTTTGCTACAGTTACTCCCGACAACATAGTGCCAATCCGGAAACTGCTCAACAACCCAGCAAAACTGAAGGCAGGTGCCAATGGTTACCAGGAGAAACTTGCGAAGGGGCGTTTCCTAGTAGACGACAACGTAGATGAGTCTAGCATCCTAAAGGTGCTCTACAATCAGATCCGCTTCGACAACACCCGTCTTCACTTGGTGGTGTTCCCCACTTTCGCCTGCAATTTCGAATGTCCTTACTGCTTCCAACGCCAATTGGATCACATTGGGTATGATATCTCCGGTACTATGAATGATGATGTTGCCAAAGCTCTGTCTGGATATGTGAGAAAAGCAGTTGCCCACATGCGCCGATTGACGGTTGACTGGTTCGGAGGGGAACCTCTTCTCGCCTTGCCCTTAGTCCTACGCTTAAGCCACGAGTTCAAGACACACTGCGAAGACAGTCTGTGCACCTATGGTGCCCAGATTACTACAAATGGGTACAATCTAACAGCGGATGTCTGTGACCAGCTCGCGCGAGCTGGTGTAAGCTCCGTGTTGGTTACTCTTGATGGACCCGCGCGTTTACACAATGTCCGGCGTCCTCTCAAGGGACAAGGAGAGACCTTCGATACCATAATACGCAATCTGAAATCTGCAGTTGAGTACTTCGATCACGTTAAGGTACGCACAAACGTTGACCAGCAGAACTCCGAATATTTGGAGGAACTCCTCGATCTTCTAGCAGATGAGGGGCTGAACCACCCTAAGGTATCTATCGTATATGCAATGACATCAATAGACAAGAGCTTGGTGAGAGGGTTCTACCCAGCTTCAGAACAAACCTTCACAACTTCTGTTTTAGCTTCTTTAAGGAAAGCACATGAACTGGGATTCAATACCTTTGTCCAGGAAAAGCAGACTACTGTGAATTGCTGGGCAATTACAAGAAACACATTCTCAGTTACGCCATCTGGCGACGTCTACAAGTGTGGGTCGTTCGCAGGAGATCCCAAACTCCGCGATGGCTACCTGGACTTGGAAACAGAGGAAATTCAACTAGGCTATAATGCAGTGGAATGGCTTGCATGGGATCCCTTTGATGACGTTAAGTGCAGTGATTGCAAGATGCTTCCGATATGTTTTGGGGGATGTCCATATAACCAAGTGATGGCGAAATTGCGAGGGACTGGTGCTACAACGCCGCAGCGTAGCAGAGTATCGAATTGCGTTGAGTGGAATAGGAAACTGCTGGAGCTAGCTCTCCTCCATGAATACAATGCGCACAAGACACCGCAGCGCTCCTAGTGTTGTCGTCACTGGATTAGGAGTTGTCAGTAGTATAGGAGTCGGCAAGAAGAGGTTCTTGGAAGGGTTACTCTCTGGGACGAATGGTATAGCGAAGATAAGTCAGTTCGATGCAAGTCGCTTGTCGAGCCAAATTGCTGGAGAGGTCCGGGACTTCGTTTTCGATGGATACACTTCCCGCAAAAGAGCACGACAGCTAGATAGGGGAAGCAGGTTTGGCTTTGTGGCTGTCAAGGAGGCGATCGGGGACAGCGGCCTTCGGATCCCGTTTGCCAACCCCCATCGTATAGCGGTTGTAGTCGGGACCGCAATTGGTGGCGGAGTAGTTAAGGGCTTGCGCTACCACGACAGAATTCGCGAAAGAGGTCCTGAGCGGGCTAGCCCATTCTTCATGATATTCTCGATTGATGCATGCGCGGGATACCTTGCGGTAGAGTTCGGGGTCAGGGGCCCCAACCTCACAGTATCAAGTGGATGTTCGTCTTCTGCCAGTGCTTTATCTATCGCGTTTGACCTGCTGCGAGTTAAAGCTGTCGATGTCGCAGTTGTATGCGGGGTGGAAGCACCACTTGACGAGACAATCATGGCAATGTTCTGCGCATCAGGTATTCTATCAACTCGCAATGACAAGCCACAACTAGCGTGCCGTCCTTTTGATTTAGATCGTGATGGAATTGTTCTTGCGGAAGGGGCAGGCGCCATGATCCTTGAATCCGAGGATCATGCGCTTGAAAGGGGTGCCAGAGTATATGCGAAATTCGCCAGTTACGGTACGACCTGTGATCCCTTTAGTATGGGCCGAGTTGCCCCTTCCCCTTCTGAGATGGTGATATGCATGAGAGAGGCCCTCTCGAGGAGCGGAAACAATCCGTCTGAAGTCGATTATATAAATGCCTACGCTAATGGTTCGAGGCATACTGATGTACTCGAAGCTCAGGCCATACGCGAAGTTCTCGGAGGGCATCTACCTCAAGCTGCAGTTAGTTCTACGAAATCGCTGTTGGGGCATCCCCTTGGGGCATCCGCGATACTTGAGACAATCGCTACAGTCTTGGGTATCTCACGCGGATTCGTGCCTCCATCAGCCAACTGCGAGAACCTCGATCCCGAGTGCGGTTTTCTTGGGGTTATGCGCTCAGCTCGAGAGCAACGTATTCACGTCGCACTGAAGAATTCATTCTCACTGGGAAACCGGAACACATCTCTCGTCTTTCAAGAGTATCAATACCCATGATAGTCACAAAGAATCTTCGGAAGGTGTTCGTCACAGGGTTGGCCTCACGCAGAACAACCGAAGCTGTGAAATGCCTTAATC
>CAZKFV010000097.1:0-7683 GCA_964552295.1 uncultured Thermotogae bacterium
CCAGTGTCTGCTTTGGATCCAGCTACAGCACACTCAGTCATGCAATACTTGGAACAGATGAATCGGGATGATGGGGTTACAGTAATTGCCAGCCTTCACTTCCTGTCGCTGGCACGTAGATATGGAACACGGATCCTTGCGCTAAAGGATGGAGAGGTGGTGTTCCAAGGATTGCCCAAAGAGATCGACGAAGCAAAATTCAAGGAGATCTACGGTGAAGAGGCCGAAGAAGTCGAGGTTAACTAGCTGGGGGGCACTGGACCGTTTAGCAGTACTTCGTCCTCGATTTACCGCTTTCATGCTGGATTGGGCATCGTGGGGATTAGTAGCCTACGGAGTGATGTACCTACTAAACAAGTATTGGTATGTAAGGCACGTCAATTTCTACGGCAGACTGACCCTCCCAGTATGGGGATGGCCCCTGGTCATAATAGCTACCTTCGAGCTTGCTGTCATCACTCATGCATTCTCCCACACGATCGGCCGTAGCTTACTTGGCCTTAGAGTACTTGATTGCAATTATACTCCTTTATCATTTAAGAAGAAGTTTGCACGATTTCTATTAGTACATGTTTGCGTCTTTATACAGCCATTAGCCCTGAGTACAAAGCGGCCGTTGGGGTCGCTTATGCACGACGGAGAAAGAACTGGCTGGGTATTTAGAGTCGCGAAGATCAAGGATAAGATGCCGCTAGAGAAACCGAGAAGGTGGTACTTGACCTACCGAGGGCTGTTTGTAGCTGGGTTACTTGGCCTTATGTTCTGGCTCGGATGGAAGATAACCGCCATAAATCTGGGCATGCTAGTTGAGCGCATCGGCAAATCCGGTCATATTTGGGCAGAACTTTTCACCCCGGACTTCACCTATCTAAATGCGCCTGTTATTGCTGGAAGGACATTCTCGATTCTTCATTACATGCTGGAGACAGTCTTTATGGCTTTTTTCGCCACAGTGTCCGGGGCGATTGTGGCTTTTCCATTAAGCTTTCTGGGGGCCCGCAACATCATGGGTGTCAACCCGTTGGGGTGGCTCATCTATTCGGTTATGAGGGCTTTCTTCAACATGCTTCGCTCAATTGAGTCTATTCTTATGGCGGTTATATTTGCTGTTTGGGTAGGGTTTGGTAATCCTTTTGCTGGCGCTCTGGCGCTGTTTCTCCACACAATCGCAGCGTTAGGAAAGCTCTATTCGGAGCAAGTAGAAGCTATTGATCCGGGGCCTTTAGAGGCAATAGCAGCTACTGGAGCTAGGCGCTGGCAAGTAGTTATCTTCGGAGTGATCCCCCAGATTATCCCATCTTATCTAGCTTTCACGCTGTACAGATGGGACATAAATATCCGTATGGCGACAGTCATTGCGCTGGTCGGTGGTGGCGGGATCGGAACACTGTTGTTCTATTTTAAGAATGAGGTGGGAAGAATTCCTAAGGCATGGAGCTATGTGGGGGCTGTGATAGTAGTTATTGTAGTAGTTGTATGGGTACTTGATTACGTAAGCGCCAGACTTAGGGAGAAGATAGGATGACAGAGCAAAAAGAGCGTTATCACGCTGGCTTCATGACTGCTCGCCCCAGCTGGAGCGTGGCGCTTCGAGCATATCGAAAGGATATAGGAACGGTTATAGCTGATTTGTCAGTGTTAATCGCTCTATGGTTACTTGCATCGTTTATCTGGAATGATCTAGCTCATGGAGTAAGGGACTTTATGTCGGTTCCGTGGTGGGTTATGCTCGTTTCCTGTTTCGAACTGGCACTTGTTTGGCAATCATTTGGGATAAGTGTGGGGATGCGGGCTTCTGGCCGTCGGAGATTGGACGAACGCAACGGAAAATCGCTGAATGCGCGCCGGTTACTTCGGATTGTTTTTCTACATGGTCTTCCTCTTTTTATTATTCCGATAGTTGTAACAGCGCGCTACAGGCCATGGCACGATGTAGTTGCTGGTTTCAGGCCAGTGAGTGCTGCTGAGGTGAGTGAGAGCCGCAGGCCATGGTATAGAACTAGCTGGATGCTTGCTTTTATTGCATTGGCAGGCAGCATGTATCTTGCTTCTGCTTTGTTCACGCAAGTAGATCTGGTAAAGCTGTTTACTAACGCCGGAGCTACTGCCGAGATCTGGGGACGCATCTTTCATCCTGATTGGTCAATCCTCGGGCTGGGCGTTCGCTTGCTAATCGTCACTCTTTTCATGGCATTTATGGCGACTTTCTTTGGTGTGCTGGTAGCGGTTCCGTTGAGTTTCTTGGCGGCACGTAATCTAGCGAGTGGATTTGTTGCGCGTGCCATTTACACCTTCTTACGGATTGTGATGAGCATAATCAGGTCCATAGAACCGATTGTCTGGGCAATCATATTTGTTGTCTGGGTTCGGACTGGGTCTGCTGCTTTTGCTGGTTCTTTGGCTTTGTTTGTTCATTCAGTTGCCGATCTGACTAAGCTCTATTCTGAGCGGCTGGAATCGATAGATACCGGACCGGTTGAGGCAATTCGCGCCACTGGTGCAACGGGGCTTCAGGTTATCTTGTATGGTGTGGTGCCACAGATCATCAACCCATACCTGTCTTTCACAATCTATCGCTGGGACATAAACGTCCGCATGGCCACCATCATCGGCCTGGTTGGCGGGGGCGGGATTGGTCAGCGTTTGATCCAGCTTACAAGAAACTGGGTTTGGGATCAGGCGATAGTGCTAATGCTTCTGATAATGCTTGCTGTATGGGTAATGGATTATAGCTCTTCGAAGCTTCGGGAACGCCTCAACTAGACGTATCAGGTAATCACCCCACTCATGGTTCGTGGTGCCCACATCTCTATTAGGAAGTGAGGTTCTCCAAATATTCTCTGATATCCTCTAGTCCATATGTAGTTTTTAGCTCTTCATTGTCTTCTAACCATGCATCTTTAATGGTATCATCGCGCCTTATTTCGATATCTTTGATCCCAAAGCTTGCTACCATGTTCTTTGCCTCTTCTTCAATGTGTCGGTCTTTAACTCTAAAAAGAAACCTAGGAAAACTTGGCATATTTCCACCTCCAAGTATTAAGTATACATAATCTGGGAAGGCTCGTCCTTGTAGCTACCTGCAAGACCAAGCAGACGTTTCATGGCTTACTGTGTACAAAGAATCAGCTTTTGGTTTAAAAGCCAGAGAAAGTGCTTAGTTTCCGAGCATTAGTTGGTTGTATACCTGTTTTACGCGTTTATTGTAATCGCTTCTGAGAGCTAGTTAAGCGACATCTGCTTAAAACCCAGTTTGGTTTCCCTCCGTTTCATCTCTTGCTGCTATTGCAACGTGCTTGGACCGTCTATTTGCGGGCATTATGACAAACGAAGTCCTACTGCGTCCTGCGGTAATTAGTGACAGCAAAAATAGAAGGAGCAAGTGGCCATTTTTTACGCATGCTCACTTGCTCCTTGGCAATTGCTACTGGCTAATCTGCTTAATGATATCCTCAGTGAGCTCCTCTTGTCCCTGTGGTCCTATTTCTAGGTAGCACTTACCTACTTTGACAATAACTTGATCGCCCAGCGCAAAGAAAGCCCCTAATTCCGGTCTCATTAGCAGAACGTCAAAGTATGCAGAGCTAAACGCCACGATTTTTACTGTCTCTTCATCTATGTATGTGCTCTCAGTCCATGTTCCATTCTTTAGAAAGAAGGTGCGATTATCTATTATGCGCACTGTTTCTTCCTCGGGGGGAGCGGCCTCATCTTCAGCTAAGTCACGCAGACTGGAAGCACCAGCAACGGCCTGTTTGCCGCTTGGGGGAGCACTAGCTGCCTGGGTCATTCTTGATGCCATCTGGTCAGCGGACAGGGGGCCTTCTTCAACCAAAAAAGATGTGTAGGGGGTGATTATTCCGTATCTCTTGCTGAGCTCTATTACTTCGTCTACAATTTCCTTGGTCTCTCCATAAAGGCGTAGCTGATCTAGTAAATAGGCTATCTTTCTTCCTGCCCACACTCGCGGCAGGAAGTCAGCGTCAAGCGCAACTTCTGGGAACAGACGCTGCGCGATATAATAGACCTCTTCCCCTCGTACATCTCCGCTTAGCGTTATCTTGGCCTCTCCCCCTGTTTGGTAACGACCTGTAAAGAGGACCTGTGATCCACGAAAGACGTCAGGGAGAGGCTGCGGGTACCTATCGTAGGTGTTAACGCCCTCAATTGAGATTTCGGGGGATGTGAGAACAGGCGCTGCAATTTTCTGGTAGAAAGATGAGATTGCGATTTCCAAATTTTCATCGGGGGTAACGTAGACAGTGGTTCCATGATTTTCCTGGCTAAGTCGATCCAAGAGGAGGGTATTTACATCGTATCCAACACCAAAGGAAAAGATTCTTGCGTGTGCGGTATTTGCCCTGTAAGTGTCGGTAATTATTGAGAGAGGGTCAGTTTTTCCAACGGTTGGCTGCCCGTCGGTGAGGAAAATAACGTAATGCGGGCTCTCATTGTCCTCAAACAGCGACAGAGCGGTGACCAGTGCCTCATCGATGTTGGTGCCTCCACTGGCGATGAGCCTACTGACCCAATCTGTAACATCCGTTCTTGTCTCTTGGCTGACAGCGAGTAGCTTGTTGCTGTGCGCACGCGGATAGTCGCTAAATGATACGACAGCGAATCTATCTTCTGGGTTGAGGTTATGAAGAACAAAATTGAGCGCCTCCTTGGCCTGAACGATCTTATCTCCCGACATGCTCCCCGATGTGTCTAGTACAAAGACAAGATCCTTGGCAATTGCTGCGTTGCTCTCCTCAACATTGGGAGACACTATTAGAAGAAAGAAGCCATCATTACCTTGTGTGCCGTAAGTAAGAAGCGTGATTCCCATCTCTTCTGGCAGCACGGAGTAATAAAGTATGAAGTCTCTCTGTGGGAGAACATCTTGCTCGGCGTAATGTACATACGCTCGGTTGGGGGTATCTTTTGTGGTAGTAATCTTGTGCGTTGGCGAGTACACTGCCTGCAAGGAAACTTCAGTTTTGATATCAACGCCAATCAGCACTTCTTCAAGCGGGTAGGCCGAGAAGCGCTCTGTATCTAAAGGGTAAACGTATCGGTATACTCCGTCCTGCGCTTGAAGTACCTCTGTGTAGGATAGCTCTATGCGTCTTGTTCCTCCAGGCGCAATGGGGAAGATCCTGGCCGCCATGGTATCGCGACCGATGTATTCTAGAAGAGCGGGGTCAAGAATGCGCTGTACGTAATCTTCGTATATGTCTCGCGCCTCTTGCGAAGTAAGGATCTTTCCTTCTAGCCTTGCCCCATCAGTCCACATAGAGAACTCGGAGACAAAAGCATTGTGAGGCAAGGGGAAGATATATCGCCCTTCTATCATAAATGGTGTATCGTTGCGAAACTCTTGATCTACGCGCGTTATCACTATTCCGTCTTCGATCTTTACTGAAACACGGTGGTAAGTGATAGTTAGCCAACCATTTTCAGGATGATCTGGAAGGATTATCCCATCGGCGTTGGCTAAGACCTGTACAAGTAAAAATGTGACAATTACCAAGAAACCCAAATGAATCATTCTCTTCATTTTTATCACCCCGTTGTATTGAGGTATATACTCATGACTATAAGACATGTTTCATGAGTTGCTTGAAAGAGGTCTTTTGCAGGCATTTGCAAAGTATGGATTTGCCTGGTTTCTTTTCTTGAAGGCGTAGCCCTTTTTCTGGGAATTGTAGATCATGAATGCTCGCAAAACTTACGGGGTGAGTCTCTAATCGAGCTTTGCAGAGGGACACTTTTAGTTCACAAGGGCACCAAATTAAGGTGATCGGAAATGGGTGCCTAGTAAGGAAAATGAAACCGCCTGCAGCTGTAGGGGTAAATTACGTGGGGTGATTGTTATGAAAACAGCGTTCACATTGTCTTTAGCCTTGATCATGGGGTTGCTTCTGTGCTGTACAACTATGGGTCAAGTGGAAAGCAGTGCATCAGCTTCCGTATCAAGCCAAGGACCAATGGAGATGACAATTGGTACCTTTGTATACATGGCTGGTGATTACTTGGCATTAGAGATCGTTAGAGACAAAGACTGTAAATGCATGTGTGAGCCAATAGAAATCCTTGGAATTGATCTTGAGTATGTTGGAGGCGTTGTGCCTCTCAGGTATCTAACCGGTTCTGACTTTCCAGTATTGACAGACGACTGGGTTGGGATGCTAGTGCTAACGACTCCACAAGGAGATCCGTTACCGGGCGGCAAGTATGCTATAGTTGTGAAAACCGACTTGGGGACGTTTAGGGCAATTTTACGGGTTATCGATGCAGGGGCATTCCAGCCTCTGGGACATGTATCCTCGACTGCATCTGTTTGCAGTGTTGAGCTAAGGCTCTATCGCCTGCTGACAAAAGAGACCGACCGAAGCATCAGCTTACACGTAGGCGAAAAATTGCTGATCGCCCTTGAGGGGAATATGACAACAGGTTATCTGTGGGAGCAGGTGGATGATGAAGGCGCAGTTGCCCTCTCGACACTTGAGGGACCAACCTATCAACCGAGCCCCTCCCCGGTTGGGATGGTGGGAAGTGGCGGAAGGTTCCTCTTCCGGTACAGAGCAGAGGCTGTTGGTCAAACCGATTTGATTTTCAACTACTGTCGTGCGTGGGAAGAGGAAAACGAAACAGATACGATAACATTCCATGTAACAGTTAAGTAATAGCGCTCTGATACTTTGCATCCAGTGCATACACGGCTTCTAGCGCGTACGAAAGTGTGATTTGCGCGTATACTGATTTGCCTTCAGTTGATTGCTCTCCTATAGTGTGGTGTTGGGATTTCAATGGAAGATTACATAGGACCAGGTGATTTCAATGTCCGCGCACAAAGAGGAGATGACCAATGATTCAGAGAATTCTGCGGGTTAACATGAGTGAGGGCAAGGCGGCATTCGAGGATGTACCATCAATGTACAGGGAAAGGGCGGGACGTTGGCTGACGTCGAGCATCATCTCAGCCGAGGTTCCCCCCATGTGCCACCCCCTGGGACCACAGAACAAGCTAGTTATCTCGGCTGGATTGACAAGCGGTACATCATCGCCCACTTCCGCGCGTGTCTCGGTTGGGGGGAAATCGCCCTTGACCGGAACCATCAAGGAATCCAATGCTGGGACTAGTTTTGCTCATATGCTAGCGCGCATGCGCATTAAGTCTATTATCATTGAGGGAAAGCCACAACAGTCTGGGAAGTACTGGATACTCAAGATTACTAAGGACGGACCAAGCTTCATCCCTGCTGATCAATTCGTAGGCCTGAGGCTCAGTGAGGCCTACCGAAGGTTGTTCAGCGAACACGGAGGGACCCTGCATACTTCCATTCTTGGGATAGGTGTTGCAGGAGAGCACCGTCTAGCAACAGCTGGAATCTGCTTTAACGATATTGAAGGGCGCGCTACTCGTTATTCAGCGCGCGGGGGAATGGGGGCAGTAATGGGAAGCAAGGGCCTCAAGTTTGTTATTCTCGATGATACGGACGCTCCGGGGGTGGAAGTAGCTAATGATGAGCTGTTCAATAAGGGACGCAAGAAATTGACTGACGCACTACTGTCTCACCCGATCACCAAGCCAAAAGGAGCTCTTAATACTTACGGGACAGCAGTTTTGGTGAATATTATAAATGAAGTCGGTGGACTCCCAACGCGCAATTTTAGCAGCGGCCGATTTGAAGGGGC
>CAZKFV010000098.1:0-21582 GCA_964552295.1 uncultured Thermotogae bacterium
GGGACCTGTCTGCGCCTGCCTGTGCGTGTACGCACGCAGACAGGTCCGAAGGACAGGCAGGCGCATAGTGGCAGGGGACAAAGGAAAGCATACAACCAAACAGTGATAGGCAGTGGATTAAGGATTAGGCGGTAAGGATCAGGCTCCCTTGGTAAAAAGATATGCCAGGCAGATCAACGTGGTAGATAAACTACCCCCACGCTACAGAAGAAATGTCCTGTTTATGTAGCGTTGGAGCTAGTCTCCAACGTTGGGGCTTTGATACGGGAACATCTCAACGTGGCAGGCCTGTCTGCGTGCGGCTCGCCCGCACAGGCAGGCGAGCTGTACACGCTACAAAGGAAAAAGCATGCTCGTCGATATGTTATTTCTTATGTAGCGTCGTAGCTGGTCTCCGACGTTGCTGTTTTGAGGAAACAATTTGACAGACGAGCAGGGACGCGGAGAAAGGAAGTAGCACATGATTTAACAAAAAGACAGATGTAAAGCATTTCTCAGTGCACTCCGAGGCTCGAGCGAGCATAGTGAGCGGGCGGGAGAAAGGTTTTTGTCAGTTATAATTTGCAATCTTTGCTACCCACTGTAAACAGCGAGGAGCCTAATACGTATTACATAATTGCTTCCGACCTGTCTGTGCGAGAAGGCTGCATTCAGCAGTATACTAATTAACTATGATAAGCTATCGAAAATTTACTGATGAAAAGCCCTTATCGTGGTTGTTAGCATTCTATATGTATGGGATTTTGGGAGCTTTATCGTAGCTGTGTTTTGCCATCAATCTAGCTTAAACCGCCCTATTATCAGCTTCCTCTCGCGACTAGATGTCTTCTCTTCTTGCTTTAAGGCGCCTTGCCCGTCATCATAGGGTTAGACTGAAGGCTGGAGGAAAGGATGAGCACCTTGTTCTTGTTGCTACTGCTGTTATGGATTGCGCTAACCCAAAGCATTGACGTTGTAGTTCTAGGTCTTGGGGTTGGGTTCTCTGTGGCAATTATGCTTTTGCAGCACTATCTTTTCCCCTCAATTCATGTTCCTTCGCTTGGCAAGCTTTTGAGTAGTATGCATCTGCTTGTTGCTTTTATCGTCGTTCTTATCTGGCGATTTACCGTTTCTACTTTGTACACCTGTAGATTAATACTTACCGGAAAAGAGGAAGGTCATATAGTAGCTCTACCGGTAAGGATCAAAGACCCTATTGGGCAGTTTTTGCTTCTTAATTCCATCACATTTACTCCATCGACAATCTCGCTGCTACTGGAAGAGGATATTCTATATGTTCACTGGCTGCGCGCTCGGGGAGAGCGAGGCGATTGGCAAATGATTAAGGAGTCTCTCGAAGAACGATTGTTGCCTATTTTTGCAGGGAGGAAGTAGTGTGGGCTTTTGCGTTTGTGCTGCTTGCGTCGCTGTTGGGTGTTGTATATGCACTGGTACGTGGACCGCACGCCTGGGACCGGTTGCTGGCGTATAATGCGGCTAGTAACCGTATTTTTGTACTTCTAGCACTTATCTCCTTGGTTAGCGGCTGCCATACCTACCTGGATGCGACCATTGTGTATGCGATGCTGAGTTTCCTTGGCGTGATTATCCTGGCAAGATTCATGGAGAGGGGGGAAATTCATCGATGATTAGCAACTTATTGATTGGAATTGGTTTGTTGTTAGTCGTGATTGGGACAATAGGTATCCTGCGCTTCCGCGATGTTTATTCTCGTCTGCAAGCAAGTGGTGTATCGGACAACGCCGGCCTTGGCTTGGTCTTGGTAGGACTAATTATCAGAGATGGTTTATCAAGTCATGATTTAAGACTTGGATTGCTGCTGGCAATCTTGCTGTTCATAAACCCTGTAATCACTCACAGCATTGCCAAGAGCGCGTTTGCCGGCAGACACGGCAGCGGAGACGATAGGACGTGACTCCTGTAACGGTCTTCCTTCTTCTGCTTCCAGTGCTGGCGGTTTTTTCTCTGACCCAGCGGCGTCGCTTGATAGCGGTGATAGGTATGGGTTTATTCAGTTTGGTACTTGCAGCTACGTATCTGTTCTTCCATGCTCCGGATGTAGCGATCACCGAAACGGCAATTGGGGCAGCCCTTGTGACGTTCATCTACGTCCTTGCTATAAGGAAAACTGGTCGATTAGTGGTGGTCTACGATGAAGCGCCTAGCTTAATGTCTCGGGAAGGAGGAAGCATTGTCGGGCTTGAGGAGGAGATCCTTTCTGGTTTAGCGCGCAAGCTTGGACTTGACCTTATCGTGCGCAACGTTTCGCTTAGGAACATAGGCAGCGTGGTAAGGCAAGGAGAAGCTGACATCGCGGCGGGGGGAATCATCAGGGAATTGAGAAGTAAGGAGGAATTAGTAACAGAAGGGTTTCTTCCTTCTGCTTTGTATCATATTTCGAAAGGTGCCCTGCGCGAAAAGGGAAGAGGCGCACATGAAGATTATTTTGACGATGTCTTGCAAGCAATACATGAAGACAAGGAAGTATCTGTCAGGTTAGACCTTGCCAGATTCCTTGCTGCATCGCGTCATAACCTTTCAGGCTATATAGTGGAGAGGATTGACGGAGAGTTCTCGTACGGGTTTGTTGTCTCACCAGAGCAGCCAGAACTCCTTAGAAAGCTGAATGAGCACTTGAGGGAATTGGCTAGTAGTGGCGAGATGGGAAATATGATTCACAAGTACCTATCATGAGGCGCGCTGTAACGACTATTATTGCCTTCTTGCTCGTGGTGGGATTCTGCGTGCTTTTCTTACTCATGTCAGGGTATGACGGCGAGCCCGGGAAAGCTCTCAATTCATATCTTGTTGCAAGGGCTTCTGAAACGGGCGCGGCTAACCTTGTTAGCGGTATTTATCTGAACTACCGCCTGTACGATTCGCTATTCGAGCTCTTGGTCTTCTCAATGGCTGTGCTTGGTGTCCGTTTCTACCTCAATGCTCGTGGGCGCAGGAAGCCAAGCGTAGCTATGGTTGCAGAGTCTCCGGTAGTGCGCATAACTGCTGACCTGCTGTTTGGTCCTATATTGATGATAGGGGTGTACCTAGTTATCTTTGGGCATCTTTCTCCTGGCGGAGGCTTTAGTGGAGGAGCAGTGGGGGGCACTGCCTTACTATTGTGCGCTGCTGCGCTGGGTGCTGAGGTAGTGGCGCAAAGGTTCCATGAGCACAGAATGGAACAAATAGAATGGGGTATCCTTTTGGTGATTCTTATGCTTGGCATAATCCCTGTTACCTTTGGCTATGCAGCACTTACTGATGTATTACCGCCCGGGAAAGTGGGAGCAATGCTGAGCGGAGGTACTATTCCTACCTATAACGTATTGATAGGACTTAAGGTATTCATTGGATCTTGGGTGATCATTTGCTCATTTGTACGTTATAGGGGTGAGATCTAGTGCCTTGGCTAAATGGTGTGACTATAGCTGTAATTCTGTTTGGAATTGGACTGTTAGGGCTCATCATCCGTCGCGATGTAGTGATCAAGCTTCTATCGCTTGGATTGGTTAATAGCAGTAGTGTCCTCTTCCTTATATCCCTTAACGCCAAGGATAAAGCTGTTGCTCCAATTATATATGGGCCGAAGGCTAGTTATGTGGACCCACTTCCACAAGCTCTGGTTATCTCTACTATAGTTATCAACCTTGCTCTGTTAGCGTTAGCTCTAGTTTTTATTATGCTTCTAGTTGAGCGCTATCACACTACAGATTCAGTACGTATTGCCCGTCATGTGGAAGAGGAAAGGCGATCATGATCATCCTGCTTCCATTCGGCCACTTCCTCTTTGGAATATTGAGCTTTCTGTGGCGGCGTTATGTAGGTCAGATCATCTGTATTGCTCTTGTAATTGATGCAGGCTTTATAGGGAGCCTTTGGTCCGAGATTTTGATGGGACAGCCTATATCCATAGTGCTTGGAGGGTGGACCAGACAAGTTGGTATTGAGATTGTCGCTGACACTGTCAGCCTTGCCTTGTCCACGCTGGCGCTACTGCTTGCTATAGCAGTAACTGCGTACACATGGCGCCAGAGAGCGAGACCGCACTTTTTTGTACTGATCCACTTCCTTCTCGCTTCGGTCTACGCACTGGTCTCTGCCAAAGACCTTTTTAACATCTATGTGATATTGGAGCTTCTTACCCTGGTTAGCTTCCTCCTTGTTGGCTACGAACGAAAAGCTCGGCAGATCTGGGCTAGCCTGAACTACTTGGTTCTTGCTGCTCTGGGAATGGCGATTTACTTGTTTGGTGTAGGAATTACCTACTATCACACGGGAACCCTTAACCTGACGGTGCTGGCTAAGGTGATTGGTGAAGAACATGGGGAGATCTGGCTGATCCTGGCATCTACACTGCTGGTAACAGGTGTGGCAGTAAAAGCGGGCGTCTTCCTCTTTTCTCTCTGGCTTCCGGCGGCTCACGCCAGCGCATCTCATGGTGTTTCTGCCTTGTTGTCAGGATTGGTTATCAAGATGGGAGTTGTGGTCTTGCTCCGCCTATCGTTGGTTTTCGAAATATCGCTTCCCCTGATCGTAATGGGAGGATTAACTGGAATCCTAGGTGCAATCTATGCCATGTTTACCTATGAGTTGAAGCGGATGCTTGCATTCAGTACGCTTTCGCAAGTTGGCTGCCTACTCATCGGAATCGGAATTGGTACACCCATAGCTATAGCTGGCAGCATTAGCTACGCTGTTGGCCATGGTTTGTTTAAGGGGCTGTTGTTTCTTGCTTCTGGCCAAGTTGTACGTGCTACGGGAAGCGCTTTTATACCACAACAGATATTCGCAAAAGAGAAGGTACCTCGCTCAACGAGGATCGCCTTGCTTGTGGGAACGCTGGCAATCGCTGGCTTTCCTCCGCTAGCTGGTTTCTGTGCCAAGGGGCTGCTAGGCGCCTGCACGACCTCCCCTCCTATTTTTCTGCTCCTTGTTGTCATATCCCTGGGAACGGTTATCTCATTTTCCAAAATCGTTCCGCTTCTCGATCCCAGGGCCGGCCCTGCGGAAGATAAGACCAAGGCTATATCTTACGTCGCGCTGGCGCTTCCGATTGCTGCCTTTCTTCCTATCTCATTGCTTTTCGTTCCTCGGACAGAAGCTTTCTCCTTGCTTGGGTTTCGCCAGATTGGAGACAGCTTAGCTATCATTGTCATCGGTTACCTTATCTACTGTTGTATTCGTTCGTACCGGGTTCATCTACCTCAGCGAATATTTCGGCTGGAAGAAGCGATGCTGGTCGTCTTGTCCATGTTCTTTGTAACATTTTTGTTACTTGCTGTATAGGTTTAGATACGCGGGTCAGTTGCGTACTATTTACCGATGCGCAAGAATATTCTGGATTGCTATAAAGCGTTTCTTGTTGATATTGATGGCGTGTTTCTGCGCGGCGGGGAAGTCATTCCGAAAGCGATTGAAGGAGTGAAGAAACTGCAGGAGTTGGCACGCGTGATCTTGTTTACGAATAACTCAACACGTAGCCGAGATCAACTGGCAAACGATCTAAGGTGCGTTGGCTTTTCAATTAGCGCGACGGACATCGTAAACAGCGGTTTTATCGCTTCTAAGTACCTGAAAGAGAACTACGGATCTGTGCGTGTATGGCCATTGGGAGAAGAAGGTTTGACAAGGGAATTGATTATCTTTGGCCATGATCTTGTGTCGCCTAGCGAAGCTGACTGGGTAGTTGCCGGTATGGATCGAGGGCTTACCTACCAGCGTCTAGCGCTGGGATTGAATGCCTTACTTGGGGGCGCAAAACTGTTAGGCACAAATAATGATGCTACCTTTCCTACCCCTACTGGGGCACAACCTGGTGCCGGTTCGGTTATTGGGGCTTTCAGGGGAATGGGATTTCTTCCTGAAGCTGTAGTTGGCAAGCCTTCAAAGATCGCTTTTGGTATTGCGATGGAGATTGCGGGTTGTCAGCCTGGAGAGGCATTGATGATCGGTGATAGCATAGAGACCGATATCCTTGGATCACGCAGAGCAGGGATCGATAGCGCCCTTGTGCTTACGGGAAAGACGCCAAAAGAGGGACTTAATGCAGATTCACCTATCGCAACGTACGTTACCTATTCAATAAACGACCTTGCAGATCGCAGAATCTTAGTAGAGAAGTGACTATACCCTACCAGACAATTCATACATACGAGGAAATTTCTAGAGAAATCACCAGCTGACTTCCCAGCCGATCGTGATCTCCCACACTGGCTCTACGGCACGGAAATTTAGATCCAGAGAGAATCTAAAATTGTCAGTAAGGACTTCGGTAGCGCCAATCGATGTCATTCCCCAGTCAAACAGTGTAGTGCTCGTAGACTGGAAGTATGTGCGAATCTCCCATTGCCCTGGTCCTCCGCAACAGGACTGCGTTGGCCCAGAGAGTCGGAAGCGTTCAAAGTACTCGGAATATCCAGTTAGGGAAGCATTCTTATCCTCAGAAAGAGCTGTGTCAGTACGGACGGTTATTCCCCCGGGCAATGTAGCCTGGAATTGCAGACCATATAGCGAGATAGCGTCAATGCTCAACCCTTCACCGCCAATCACCTCGCATAGCACACGGAAACAGTCGAACCAGTCTGACACGCAATACAGAGTTGCATCCAGCTCCTTGCTTGCAAGCGAGAACGTTGTCTTAAGCCGGAGGAAAATACCAATGCCTATAGTGTCTTGCGGAAGGATAGGAATCTCACGAATTGTGTATGAGAAGTAGTCAAATCCTTCACAGGTGATAGCAAGGTGGGCGTCCATATCAATGTCGCAGTCTGCCCAAGTCCACCTAGCTGTCACGTCCTCGGTTGCAAAGCAGAAACTAAGGGTATTTAGTCGGGTAGTGCTAGTAACCGAAATTCCATCTATTTGCCAGGTAGCAACAAAAGTATTGTATGAGTCGGTCTGACTGGCGGCAAGGTAAAATGTATGTGACAAAGAGAAATCGAAGATGTTGGAGCGAGTTGTTGTCCTAAAGTATCTGAAGTATTCGGGGCCCATTGGATCAAATGATGAGACTGACGAGATTGATAATTCACCTAATAGGAAATTGGCATTTAAGATCAGCGATGTGAAGGAATCCATTGACCATGTAGCGGTGGCTTGGGAACGGAAGGAACCGATCTGATACACCGCTGCCATACTCGTTCTAAATGCGGTGAAGGAGAAGGATTGGCCATCAAAAGTGAATGAGCCTGTCCACCTGCCAGAGAGAACTCCCGTTTCTTTGCTTACACCCACCTTGATCCGAATCTGTGCCGTACCGACCGCGCCACCAATGTCAGTTACCGAAAAAGTCAGTGCATCGTTGCCTGTGAAGCCTTCTTCTGGCGTGTATATCATATTTACAAAGGCCGTACGGGGAGTCTCGTAGGTTATCTGAGTTAGATCCCCATCAATGGTCCCGTGTTTGGGTCCTGTGATAATGGAAAACTTGAGAGAATCATCTTCTGGGTAGAACGGATCAAGTTCGGGATCTGTGGCTTCTAACCTAATTGTGACAGGCGTGTCCTCCTCTGTAGCGAATACATAATCCTTTAGGGTGGGGGGATCGTTTACTGGAACAACGGTAACAGTGACCTGGGCTGTTGAAGATCCAGCACTATCTACTAGCTCATAAGTAAATGTATCTGTCCCGTTGTAGTTGGAAACCGGATCATAGGTTATAGTGTTATCTGGATTAACTTGAGCTGTTCCTGCTACTGGACCAGAGATCACATCTACAGAGACTAGTCCACTGTAGCTGTCGTTAGCTAGGATGGCGATTGTTATCGCTGAATCTTCAGCGGTTGTGGCGCTGTGTCATCAACAGCCAATGGCGCTGCTAACGCGCAAGCTGAGGTCATCAGAAAAATAAACAAGCTGCACAGAATGCTTGGTCTCTTATTCATTGTATGAACAAGGTAACAAGATATGGTGCTTTGCATCAGCACACTTGAGAAGCATAGGTGGAATTTTGTTCTATCTCAGTGCTTACAACTGTCCGTTATGTCCATCACGCTAGAATATCACCTGCCCTTGTACCAGGCGGTTTCTGATTGTCTCTCTTACGTATTATCTGTATGGCTTGATTGGAGTAACATCTGTTCTACAGGGCTTTTGTGCTGTTCGAGGCAAAATTGCATCACTGGAATGGCGATGCGTGATAGTGGCCATTGAGTTCGTGCCTCTTTAAGCAGTTTTGTTGTAAAGTCATTATGGACCAGTTACTTGTTCTTGACGGACACGAACGAATGTGCTACCATAATCCATCTTTAGGGCAAAGAGGTGGTAACGATGCTAACAGTCTGTCTCGAAGTAGGTTATAATGTGTTCGTCATTCAGGTTTGCCGCGTCAATAACCCCTTCTTCTGCCTGCATAATCCTAACGCCTCGCTCTGAGGCGCATAATCCATCCACTTGTAGTTTCTAATACGCTCAGAAGGCCGTTAATTCGTCTAAGAGCAATGTTACATCAATACATTATAACTTAAGGAGAGATCTAATGTGTACTTCTACATACAAAGGGATTGTTGACATACTAACAATTAAGGACGAAATTATGCATGCAGCCCGCGATTATCTTAGGAGCCAGGGGTTTATAGAGATCTTGCCTGTTATTCTATCCCCAATTACAGATCCGCTGCACCATGATACCTTCGATGGGAAGGTCAACTTTTATGGTGCTCCTTATCAACTTACGAAAAGCATGATTTTGCACAAGCAGATAGCCCTGCGAACGCTTCAGCGCATCTATAGCATGTCACCCAACGTCAGGATGGAGCCGGCTGAGAAAGCTAGCCTTGGACGGTACCTTGCAGAGTTCGTCCAATTGGATCTTGAGGTTAGGGATGCTTCTCGGGACGAGATTATTGCAGTTGGCGAAGGCTTGGTGGTACATATCATATCAGGCGTTGTTGAGCATTGCTCTAAGCAATTGCAGCGCTTGGGCAGGAAGCTCACCATCCCCGAGGCCCCGTTTGCTAGAATACCTTTTCAAGATGCGCAAGAGAGATTTGGTCAAAAGTTTGATGATCAGTTATCTGCTTGGCTATCACAACCGACGTGGGTCATCGACTTTCCTCGTGTTATAAGGGAGTTTTACGACCGAGAGGATCCCGGGCGCAAGGACATACTACTTGATATGGATCTCATGTACCCAGAAGGGTATGGGGAAGCACTGTCGGGGGGAGAACGAGAGCATACTCTTCCTCGCGTAACGCGGCGTTTGGAGCAAGATGGATTGGACAGAAGTAGGTTCTTGCAGTATCTGACCGCGGTTGAGGAAGGGATTCCAGCTTCAGCCGGGTTCGGCATCGGCATTGAGAGACTTACAAGATACGTTTGTGGACTCACAAATGTAGATCAGGCACGCCTTTTCCCAAAGGCTCCGGGCAAGATCGGCGCAATATAGACTGGATTAGACTACATAAGTAAGGAAAGCTCATAAGTATGCTACAGCGGTCAAGTGTAAGGAGGGATTGCTAGTCCTTCCTTGCACTGGGCTTTTGGGTTGATTTTCATTGATTGGTTATTGCGGTTAAAATTTCACTATAAGATCTCAAGGGAGGTAAATATGAGACTCGTTCGTGCATTGATGACTAGTGGTGGGATTGCTGCTTTCTTCTTTTTCAGTTGGATAATTCAGATGCTTTGGAACAGCATAGTGGTCCATCACCTTGGTCTTTTCAAGGCCTTAACCTATTGGCAAGCAGCTGGGCTGTGGTTCTTGGTCATTCTGCTTACCGCCTGGACGGGGATCGGGGTGAGCAGTCAGCTACTTCGCAGGTGGCGTTCCTATGACTGAGTATCATTATTGATTGCCGGGACGATAGCTCTTAAGCCAGAGCTGTCAGTGATAGTTTCAAATTGCATATCGTATGTTCTTTGCAAGTTTTCTGGTGTGACAGTCTCTTGTGGGGATCCTTGAGCAATCAGCCGCCCCGCTGCGAAGAGGCTGACATAATCGGCGTATAGTATGGCGTTGTTCGGGTTGTGCGAGCTGATAGCAAAGGTGAAACCCTCTTTAGCTAGACTGACTGTCTGCGTAAAGATATCATGCTGATGATGCGGATCCAAGTGTGCGTCTGGTTCGTCCATGAGTAGATATCTGGCTCCCTGCGCCAGCCCACGTGCTATTAGAACAAGCCGCTGTTCTCCACCGCTGATCTTTGTGTAGGGTTTATGGCGAAGGCCCCATAGGTCCAGTGACTGGAGTATTGCTGACACTTTCCTATGATCGTCCTTTTGTGGATGCCTAAAGACAGAAAGGTAAGGAGTTCGTCCCATAAGAACAACCTGATACACGCTGTAGGTAAATACGGGCTGGTGTATCTGAGGAACAAATCCGATAGAGCGAGCTCTGTCAGCGGGATTTATTTTGCCCAGCTCTTGCTCATTCATTAGCACGCATCCGGAAGTTGGGGGCATGATTCCGCACAGGCACTGAATTAGGGTTGTCTTTCCGGCGCCGTTTGCTCCCAACATGAAGGTAACCCCCAGCTCTTTAAGAGAGAGACTCACATTACTAACTGCCAGCGAGTCACCTGTATAAGAATAGCAGAGGTCTGCAGCACGAAGGCTCAACTCCACCC
Source organism: uncultured Thermotogae bacterium (assembly GCA_964552295.1). Classification (GTDB taxonomy): domain Bacteria; phylum Bipolaricaulota; class Bipolaricaulia; order UBA7950; family UBA9294; genus M55B144. The sequence goes on from CAZKFV010000098.1 coordinate 10,563, forward strand.
TCCTCTGTCCTTCAAAGTGCGCATGAACAGAAGCACAAATGCTGGTATACCTATGAGTCCAGTAAGGATCCCAAGCGGAATCTCAGACGCCATTGCGGTGCGCGAGACATTATCCAGAACCAGAAGTACAAGTGCGCCAATTCCAATTGATGCCGGTATGAGGCGAGTATGATCAGGTCCTACTAATGCTCGCGCTGCGTGTGGAACGATCAGCCCTAACCAGCCGATCACTCCGCTTATCGATACCGATGAGGCTACCAACAGCGCAGCTACGGAAAGAACTGCAAGCCGGCTACGGCGGATGTTTACACCCAAGGCTATGGCTTCTGTGTCACTGAGGGTCAACACGTTAAGGCGCCATGTTATCAGCCCAAAAAACGATATCCCAAAGCCTGTAATGACTAGCAACGGATACAGATTTTGCCAGCGGACGCTTCCTAATCCCCCAAGCAGCCAATAGGTAATTGCAGGAAGACTGTCAAGCGGGTCGGCAACGTATTTAACTATTCCCAGTAGTGCATTGTAGAACGCGCTCACAAGAATACCGGTAACCACTAGTACAAGTATCGATGATCCAAAACGGGAGCTTATTGTGTACACGCTTCCAATGGCCAGAACAGCGAACGCGAAAGCAAATAGCTGTACATAAACAGGACTCAAAGCTGCAAGAAGCGCCAGCGCTGCACCGAATGCCGCTCCAGAACTCAGGCCAAGGATATGAGAATCTACAAGGGGATTGCGCAGTAGTCCTTGGAAGACAGCTCCGCTCAGTGCCAGATTTGCACCCACGCAAAGCGCAGCTAGGATTCTAGGCAGACGTACGCGAAGAACTAAGGCTCTAATAGTCTGCGATGTCGCGTCAGGATTGAATAGGCTATTAATTACATCGCCAACTGGGATGTGATATCTTCCAATAAGGAGCGAGCCCATACCCATCAAAATGGGCAGTATGATCAGCAGCCAACTTGCAACAACCTTGTAGTTCACTCTCCGATCAATGATGCTACCTCCTCATCGGAGAGAGTGCAATTATAGAATTGCCTGTAGAAAGCCCGACACTGGCTTGCAAGATCTATGTTTACCTTATTGGGGTACAAGGTGTTAGCAAGCCACACTATGCCTAAAAGGGAATCTGGAACTGGCGTATCCCAGGCGGCTGCATATGCGGGCATTTTGTAGACTCGATCTTCTCTCACTGCGGGAACACTTTGCCAATCGGGATTTTCTGTTATTTCCTGTCGATTAAGGCCACCATAGCTTGTGATAACTATTACATCGGGGGCCCAGACCAGTATCTGCTCTATATTGATATCATTCCAGTAGCCTCTGAGTTTGTCGGTTACAGATATACCCCCCGCTGCTTCGATCATAAGACTCTGGTACATGTCGCCGCTTGCAGCGCGCAAGGGAGAACTGCCACAGAAATACACGCGCAGATGCTCATCATCGGCCAGATCCCTTGTAGCTTCTTTGATCTCTGACATTATGTAATTGTAGTAATTTGCGTAGACTTGAGCGCGGTCCGTCGCCTCACCTCCCAGGATTTCGCCAGTGAGGAGCATTGCTTGCTTCATGGTTTCTGGGCTCTCGGCTATGAATTGCACCGCAGGTATTCCTAGGTCTACTAGCCTATCAGCTAGATTACCGTGCTTTGTCGGATTGGTGAGGACAAGATCAGGATCTTGCGATACGATGTCCTCTAGATTGGGTGTGCCCGCAGAAAGCTTAGAATTGAGTTCTGGCTCTATTTTCCATAGACCTTCTGGTGCTTTGGAAAGCCCGTTTAGTTGTACAAACCACGCACTTGAGACTCTGTTACCAGCACCCAACGCGTACACGTAATATGTCGAAATCCCGTAGGCGCTAACAATGTTTTCTACAGGTTGTCTTATGTAGACGATTCTTCCAGTTTGATCGGTAATTTGAATGTTAGTATCTGTTGATTGCACGGCCGCGGCTGAAGCTACGAAGCCGATTATGATCATACTTAAAAGCGCTATCTTTCTACTGATAGGTTTCTGCATCCATTCCTCCTGATACATCCTGCAGGATCTTTTGTTCACAATCCTTGAGCCACTCGATGCTAGCCGTTATCTGGTAAGTGCGAAAGCTGGTAGCAAGAATATCTAGATCACGGTTATCGTTAAACATATCTCGACGCCGGGAAACTCTTATCAGAAGGCGATCTAGGAGTGCTTTCTGCTTCTGAATCAGTGACAGTGCATCACACCTGGCTTCCCGGAGGCAGAAGAATAGCTTAGCCAAGAATTCTACGCGCATGTCCCGCATGTGTTTCACTGGGTTCTCACACCAATGATTGAACTCACGTTTTCCCTTATCAGTGATCATATAAACCTCTCGTGAAGGCTTTGCGTGCTGTGTCTGGAGTTCAACCTCTGCTAGTCCATTAGCCTGAATAGAATGAAGGGCTGAATAGATCTGACTAGTCGCTATCGACCAAAAGGAGGACAATGATATATCAATACACTGGCGCAAGGCGTAACCGTGTAACGGCCCATCAGAGAGAAATCCCAGTATTGCGTAGTGTGCTGGAAACGTCTTCTTTGGCATTCGCTCTCCTTGCAGTTATTCCAAAGAAGAATAGCCTAAAAAATTGGCTCTTTCAACGTGTAAGCCATGTGCTGTTATCAATGCATGAGGCAACATCAACCTTCAATTAGTGGCTTTAACGTGTATTTTATGTACGTTTAGGCGTAGGCTTGATGGAGCTTCTATTTGCTTGAAAGCAGCAAAAACAGGTAACATTTGGGCTTGGTATCAAGCCCTTGACAATTGGTAAGAATTATGCTATAGTGCCTACAATTACTAGGTAGTTCTGAAAAAGGCAAGATTGCTGCAAAGCGGTCGCGCAAAGCCACGGGCCTTAAGAAATTATATAGGTAGCCGGGTTGCCAGAAGAAGCTGGCAACTCGGTTTTTGTTGTAAAGGGGCGGGAAAAAGGAGATGTATCATGCAGACAACTATCTACTACAGTGAAGAAGACGCATATCTGATGGAGCAAGTTGACGCAAAAGGCAGGCGGGAGCGCAGAAGTCGAAGCGCCGTGCTTCTATCTGTTCTGGAGGAACACTTCGAAAGGGAGAAGCGCCTAGGAGAGATATTAGTCGATCTTGGTGCTCTTTCTCACTTTGACCTTGCCAAGGGGCTTGATCTTCAAAAAGGACAATTTGCAGAGAAACTATTGGGCGATGTGCTACTGGAACAAGAGCTAGTGGATAAGGAAGCTGTCGACCGTGCATTGATAATCCAAGGACGCCATAAAGAGATCTAAGTCTTTGCTTGCAACAAGGAAACGCAAGCTAAGGAGGTGAAGAACTGAGCAATTGCTTAAGTCTGAATTTTGGGGTGAACGATAAAGGCAAGTCTGGGGCGATCTAGACACGCAAAACTTCGGGCCTCTTTCAAGGAGGCGGCCGAGTTGCCGAAATACCTTTCTAGAAAAGCTTAAACACTCTAGGAGGTGTTTCATAATGAAGAAGTACATAGTAATTAGCATAATCGCGGCACTGTCACTTATACCATTTGTTGCATCGGCTGATACCGGTGGAACAGCTGAGGCCACTTTAACCTTCGAAGCCGTGATAAACATGATCGTTGACGGCAGTGCTTGGGACGATCTAACCATCGATCAGCCAATGATTAACGACATAGCCGGTGGAGGCGGTTTCACTGGAGTGACAGACTGGGACGACGCTGATGATGACATAACGGTTACAGTGCAGTCGTTTACAGCATTTGAGGTCTACAGCTCCTACTTCGGCACTGGAAGTCTTGTAAGCAAAATAGGCGACAAGGACTCGTTTCTGTACCTTGATGCTTTCGGCCTGCAGTGGGAACAAGTAACTGCTGGCACTGGACCTTTTGACTATACTGGAACCCCCGCAACCGGTGATCTCACGAAGTTAACTGACTGGGCTGGTACTGCTAACATGTTCAATGCTTCGCCCGGGGAGACTCAGGAATACAACGTTCAATGGGATCCCACTCAACTCTCCAGCGCTAACCTAAATGCTGGTGATACGATGGATGTCACAATCTACTTTGTCGTTACTGATTCTAGCACCTAGTATCAGGGAGCACTAAGATCAACGACGGTGCGGTTAGAGCTCTTCTTGTATCGCTGATGGTCGCGGTAACCCTAGCGTTACCCGTGCTAGCAGATACCGGTGGTTCGGCATCAGCGAGCTTGACGATTATCGGGATACCGGAAGAGGTGCAGACAGATAGTAGTGTAGCAGGCGGAGGCGGTGGAGCGGTCGATTGCGAGCCGCTCTGCCCTCCCCCTATCCCTGCTCTTTACGCTACCAAGCGCGCCGATCTTGCGGAAGACCTCAATCGTAATGGGATGATTGACGCTGGCGATTCGTTGCGTTATACCATGCTTGTCACCAATTTTGCACCTGTGCCCATGTTTGGGGTTGACTACATTGAGATCATTGACCCTCAAGTGAGGCTCATCCCTGGTTCGTGGAAAGTTACTAAAGGAAACGTAACAACTCGCGACTTTGATGGGACGGAGGTTCTTGCCTATCTGATTGGATCGATTGACCCAGATGAGGTCGTGATATTCTCCTTTGAAGTACTCGTGTTGGCCGATTTAGCTTCAGGTGTAACCGAGGTTGTGGGTCAGGGAACTGTGTATGCGGATACAACATCTCCCATCGTTACCGACAATCCGGCTACGGTCTTGCTGCAAGACGCAACGCGAACATTGATTGGTAACGAGGCGCCCGTTATCCTCGCTGGTGCAGGAGGTTCGATTGAGGAACTAGCAATTCAGGAACCTGCCTCTTCTGCCATCAAAGGGGCTAAGATAATACCAGATCCCGCGATTTTGCGCGTAGTGTCAGAAGTGGAGGAAGTTGTTGAGTACAGCATAGCGTTTGTCAACACAACCGAGCAAACGCTGGGGGATGTACGTTTGGTTGATCTTGTCGGTCCACACATGAGCGTGCAGGAGAACTCGCTTACCCCTGCGTCAGCACGTGTATGGTCATTTGGCGCTCTTCAACTTGTAATTGCAGATATAGATTTGCTCGAACCGGGTGAGACAGCTGTGCTTAGTTACAGGGCTGTGGTGCATGGTTACGTTGCCCCAGAGATAGCATATACTGCTTCGCGGTCCGTTGTATCGAGCAGCAACGCAGTCACACAACTATCGGACGATCCACTGACCGAGATCGTCAATGACCCCACTGTAGTGCTATTCCCTTACCAGTGCGCGGGGGATGACTCCTGGACATGGGATGATTGGCTTGATGTGGTCTCGAAAGCCCCCACGGGATTGTGGCCACTTGTAATGCAGGAAAAGGATGACTCACAGCACCTGCGCTGGGTGCTCTACGGCGGTGATTTCTTCGGAGACCTCTCCAATCACCCATCGGTGCGCCCCCCATTATGGGCAGAGTGGGCCTTGGTTGGGTTGGTTGAAATTCCATTTCAGGAAGGCAGGGATTCCAATCTTGGGTTCAGGTTAGCTCAACGTGAAGAGCCCTATGTTGAGAGTTTTCTCTCCAAGGAGCCACTGTTCATGTGGTCCGAGTACGGCGTACCCCTCTACAGCCGTGTGCCGGCCACCGACACAGGGGAGCTCCTATGGTGTAACGGATTCAACAGGGAATTCTGCGACCAAGGATACCTGCCGCTTCTAGTGCAACTCAATTGGTCGGATGATTGGGACATGCGCTGGCTCGAGGATCACCTGATTGTAGCCACAGTGGCCGAATTGGAGGCAAGCCCATGAGAGTAATCAGCCAGAAGTGTGCTCGGTGTCTTGTTATATTAGGTGTAGTGTGCTACCTTGCAATTGCGACTGGAACGGTCGTTATGGGAATGGTGCCCGTTGACTACGACTATCCGGGACACTGCAATACCCCGTACGATACGGTCCAACATAACGACTATACCATCAGCTTCTGTGGCCGCGAGTACAACGCAGAGGACAACGAGTCTACTTGGTACTACTGTGTTACCGCTGGTGCGACCGTACGTCACGCTGTCAGCCACTGGACGCTTGCGCTTTGTCCCGAGCATGTGATTGCGGATGCCGACCCAGGTGAATATGAGACTGGCAGAGATCCAACCCTAGATATCCCCAACGGAATAAAGTGGGAAGATGGCGTGGGAAAGGGCCAGACTAAGTGTTACTCGGTTACGTTAGAGAAAAACTGGGAGGTGGACTACGTTGAGGTTGGGTTCAAGGCAGGCCAAATCAACTATACGGCGTTTATCCTGGGGCCTTCCTGCGTAGTGGTGGTTCCTCCCCAGCTTGAGGTCACAGTGGAGGGACTCAAAAACCTCACGGTCGATCAGCCGACGATCGGGCAGTGGGCAATGACGGGTGATTTGACAGCCCTAATTGGTGACCCCAACGATGGTACAGGACTTACAGTAGCTGTAGCAGCGACTGACCCATACGATATCTATGTAAGCTATTCGTACTCAATGAGCCCCGCGGGATCTCTTCCCAGTCCGGAAGAACCGCTATTGTTTGAGTACCCCACTGGCAGCGGCACGTGGTATACCATACCCAAGTATCCCAGTATGGCCGAGCTTTATGGTCTAAGTGGAACCTCAACTTATAGTTACCCAGTGGCTGTTGATCTTACTCAGCTCGGAGAGCGAACAGCTGGGGATAGCATTACCTTTACAATCCATGTTATGGTGACGCAGTGAAGCTGGACAATTGCAGTTTCAAATCCTTGGGATATTTGTTATATTTAGCATTGTCGATTGCTCCTGCTAGGGAGCGCCACAGGGAGGAGAATTTCTATGAGTAGCTTTAGACAACTTCAGTGTGCGCTGCTTGTTAGTATCGTGGTCTTCATGTTCTTGCCACCCGTATTTGGGAGCATGTCGGTAGCTCCGCTTTCTTTGCAACTGGATGTAGCCCCTGGTGAAAACGGCACAGGGGCGTTCTTGGTGCGAAATACTGGCCCCGACCCAATTACCGTTGGCATCACTCTCCACGATTGGTGGCGGACCAGTGAAGGCACTTTCCAGATACTAGCAGCGGAGACCTTAGAACATTCCTGCGCTCCGTGGATGGTCTATTCGGAGACCACGCTGGACCTCGCTTCCCAAGAGGAGAAGGAGGTCGCGGTGCAACTGTCCGTTCCCAAAGACGTTTCGGGTGATCACTGGGCGTTGCTCCTGGTAGAGGAACAGCCTCAGCCGGCGGAAGAAGAACAGGCGGAGGAAGGCCTGACAAATACCACCCGCGTTGTTGTTACCTATGCGGTGAAGGTCCTGCAACGAGATTCGGTTAATGCATCTCCTAATGCCGAAATCCAGGGAATCGAGCTTGTGAAAAGCAATCCCTTTGAACTGCTTATACACTTTGCAAACACTGGTAATTCGCACCTTACCACTAAAGGAACGATCGAGATCCGCGACATTTTTGGGGAAACAGAGCGAAGCTTAACGGTCGATCCTTTTCCTACCCTTCCAGGAGAAGAGCGGCCATTGCGCATCCAGGACTCTTCCGGTGAACCTCTGACACCGGGGACATATTACGCCATTGTACTGCTCGACTTTGGCGGCGAATACCTCATTCAAGGCGGACTTCCATTCGAAGTAGAAACAAAGCCTACAAGCGAAAGCTCTTAGACGCTTTCTAGCTTACAAGGACATTAAGCACCCCACCTCTAAACCAGAGGAAGCCTCCGTCACCATAATCTTCCGTAGAATTTCTCCCTTGTGTACTCCTTCCGCCTATCTATCGTGCTTATCCTGACAGAATAAGGGAGGACGATGCACGATGTATTAGCAACTTGATGGTCATTCATGTCAAGTCGTGCGTTCATACCGGATGGTGATACGTCAAGTAATTACATTTGAGGTGATTGCGCGGTCAATTGTGCTGCTGCTCCTCCTGCTTATTGGTCTCTTTCTGTCAAGTTCTCTCGTTTGTAGCGCAGCTGATTATGCAGTTTCCATCTCGGTGACAACCGAGAAGTTCGTCGACGTAGGCGATCTTGTTACACACGTGTTCACGGTTTCAAATGAGGGAACCTCCGATGACACATACGAATTAGAGCTTACGCTCCCGCAAGGGTGGATTGCTTTGCCCATTCCTTACACCATTTTTGTACCAGCAGGCGGAAGCAGCATCGTATTCCTGAATTCGTCGGTTCCTTCTACAGCCGAGGCGGCTACCTATGAGATAGTACTTAAGGCAACGTCATCGTCTAATTCGGCAATTTACTCACAGCGGACGGCCTATGTTCAGGTGCGCTCATCGTGGGGTTTTGAACTGGATTGGGTGCGCATTCCGCCACGCGGCCAGCCCGGTGAACGGCTTCAGGGGAGCTTCAAGGTAACCAATACAGGGAACTCTCCAGATGAGTATGAACTAGATGTGACAGCGAGCACCGGCTGGAAAGCGGAGACGATGCCCAATGAGTTCGGTCTATTGCCCGGAGAATCCCGAGAGGTTGAGTTTTACGTACTTGTGCCTAGCACAGCCGCCGCCAAGACGCAATACGAAATAACCATTACCGTAACGTCGATCAAGAACCCATCACTATCGCGCACGCTAAGTATAACGGGCCGCCTATCTCCCCCTCCGCCGGAGCTCGTGGGAGGAACTCTGTTTCCTGAATGGATGATGTCTGTTGATTTTGATATCGATCAGAGGGCAAACCCTCGGCTGAAGGTGCGAGGATGGGGAGATATCGAAGGCTTCGGATACATAGATGCTGGTGGCAGCCTCACAATTGCAGGGATTCAAAGCGCGCGCGCTTGGATTGATACTGGCAAGTGGAGCGTCTTCCTCGATGGTGGGACAATCGTCGGGCCATTTCTTGGGGTGTCAGGTAGCCCTCTTTTCGGTGGTCATGTTGGGCAGTTAGGATTGTGGCGCTTGCTGTTTACGGAAGAAAACAAGGGTTTTTATGGGGTACTAGGAAACAACGCTTCCTCGTTCCGGCTTTCGTTGGGAAGCGATAGCGCTCGCCAAATCGCGTTTCAGGAGATCGACTTGCGTCACGATTTTGTGGGACCGGCTTCTGGGCGTTTCCTTATTGGCCGTGGAGTGCAAACCGAATCTGGGATAGTCTGGAGTCTGGGCGGAGATGTTGAATTAGAGGAATGGGAATTCGGCGGATCTTTCTTGAACGTCGGGCCCAACTACCCACACCAGCCACAAAGGACTGAACTGCAGGTGTACTTATCGTATGACGGCTGTCCATTCCCTGTTGACTCTTCGTGGACTTCAATCACCAGGCAGAAAGGGCTTGCACCGGATGAGTACACACTTACAGCTAACAGTGTCCGAATGTCTGCGCCGGTCCTGTCAAAGGATATCTTGTCCTCTACATTATCGGTTCACTTTGCGACACAGAAAAGCGATGATTCACCGAGAAGCATAGACGAGCTCAACTACTCATTTGGCTGTTCAGTGGAGGGGAATACCCCCGTTCCTTGGACTTTCTCGGCTTCCTCTCAATGGCTTAATGACTGGGCCAGCGGGATCACGACCACCTCTCAACAGGTGACGCTAGGGGGACAAGCCACATTTGGCGAAATCACTACAATACCTAGCCTATGGATACGAGCGCTACACGGTGCAACAGGGACAATAACATCATCCGGTTTGTCCATTACGTTGAGCGACGATAACTTGCCTGGGTCCCCTGAGTTGACCTTCTCCTTGAGCGGCGGAGGAGCAGGAGCGGAGGGGCAATTAACATGGGTCCCCGATTCTGATACCGAGGTGGTATGGACCTGGGAGATTCCGCTTTGTGGAGAGGGTTTCTCTACCGACATCTCCGTGCGCTTTCCGGCTGTATTCCCATTCTGCGGCCCTACTAAAGGACGTATCTCTGGCCGTGTTATCGTAGACGAAAACGAGAACGGCACTTGGGATTCTGGCGAGGAGACGGTCGAGGGAGTCCTGATCACTGCCAATGGCTACGAAGCAATTACGGGCTTCGACGGCCGATTCGTTTTCCCACCTTCGTACCCTGGAGTCTACGAGCTTGCGATAAAGGATCTGCCTGCAGGATTGGTGCCTGAGATAGTCTTCCCGATGGAGGTCTCTATCTCAGCTGGAGACGAGCCCGAGATCCTAATTCCGCTTCGACCACAATCATGGCTTCGCGTGCGTGTTTTCAGTGACGCTAATCAAAACGGGCAGAGGGAAAGCGCCGAACGAGGCATCTCCGGGGTTCGGGTATCTGTCAAAGGCGAGGGATTTGAGAAGGAGATAACCACGGACGCAAGCGGTAGATTCATGATGGCGGTTTCTCCGGGCACATATCAGGTAGCTCTGAACGCTGCCTCGCTACCTGAGCGGGCCGAGCCGACATCTGCTGAGATTCTTTCGGTTAATGCACCCAAATATGGCACTATTGACGTCGAGTTTGGAGTTTACCGACGACCGCGCCCAGTGGTGATCACGTTCGGTCCGCCAACTGCGTCATTTGAGTTCTCACCACGAGCTCCTGTTGCTGGAGAGGAGGTGCTTTTCTCTGCGGCATCCAGTGAGGCGGTTGATGCCAACATCGTCTCTTACGACTGGAGATTGACATACAATGAAACCATTCTTGAGCGAAGCGGCGAAGAATTTACTATAGCGTTTGCAGATCCAGGTTCGTGGGAGGTCCAGCTGATAGTCACCGACTCCAACGGGCTTAAGGGTGCTGTGAAGAAAGTGGTCACAGTCGACAAGGCTGCGCACTAGACAATCTCTCCCTCCTAACACCCTAGGTGGTTTGGAAAACCTAAGAATGTCTGGCCCGGCATAGCCTTGCTGAAGCTGGCTGCAGTGCGTATGCTACAACAGCCCGAGCTTGTCGCTTCAGCCGGTGGTGGAGGAGCAGTCGAACAAGGGGCTGGGTTTACCTTCTCTGGTCGCTACCCAAACGATGTATACTGGCTGGGGATTGACACGGCTAAGCTGGCACCCGGCCGGTATAACGTGTGGGTTGTGTATGGAGGAGGAAAGAGCGTGCTAGTTCCAATAGAAGTCTTGCTTTAGGTGGATTCCTAGATAGAG
>CAZKFV010000099.1:0-17173 GCA_964552295.1 uncultured Thermotogae bacterium
TCAATCGCTGATTCTATTGCTTCATCACTCAACTTGTCTAGCAGTATATCCAAATCCCCTTCAAGAATATTACCCAAATTGTACAGCGTAAGGCCTACCCGGTGGTCGGTGACCCGGTTCTGCGGGAAGTTGTAGGTGCGTATCTTGTCGCTTCGATCACCGGATCCAATCTGTTTGCGGCGCGTTGCTGAAAGCTCTGCTTCTTGTTCCTTTTCCATCCGATCTTTCAACCTGGCGCGCAACACACGCATGGCCTGTGCTTTGTTTTTATGCTGTGACTTCTCATCCTGGCAGCTTACCACTAACCCTGTAGGAATATGGGTAATGCGCACCGCTGAATCTGTGGTGTTCACACTCTGCCCCCCTGGCCCGGTGGAGCGGAAGGTGTCTATCTTTAGATCATTTGGATCAATATCGATCTCCACTTCCTCAGCCTCAGGAAGGACAACCACACTTGCAGTAGAAGTGTGTATTCGCCCCGCTGATTCCGTCTCTGGAACACGTTGTACCCGGTGAACTCCAGATTCATAACGGAATCGGCCAAAGGCATCTTTTCCTTCGATAGCAAACGTAATCTGTTTGAACCCACCAAGTGTCGTTGGGTGGCTATCGAGCAAAGACACCTTGAACCCATTTGCCTCGGCATAACGGGTGTACATTCTAAAAAGATCAGCGGCAAACAGACTTGACTCATCTCCACCTGTACCAGCCCTAATCTCTACGATAGCTGTCTTTGCATCACTAGGGTCCGGGGGAACGAGTAGCTTGTGAAGCTGTTTCTCAATTTGTTCTAACTTCAGGCGGTCTGCTTCCAAAGCCTCCTCGATCTCCTGGCGTAGCTCCTCCTCCTTCTCCCATAGCTCTTCCTCCTCCTCAATGGAAGTTACAAGGCCTTGCCACTTATCGCCCAAACTGATTAAGTCACGTAAGCGCGCGTACTGCTGGGTAATGTCTCTGTATTCAGGGCTTGCAAACACTTCTGGATCACTCATCTGTTCCTCAAGGCTAGAGTATTCCTCTCGCGCATGTGCAAGCCTTTTCTTAATTTGTTCATTAGCCATAGCAAGTAAGAAGCTACGTTAAAGAGGGGTGTTTTTTCAAGCCGGTCAACCGCTCAGAAGCGAGCGAAGGGCATCGTTCTCTCGACGAAGATAGCTAATCTGCTTATCCATATCAGCTATACGACTCCGCAGCTCAGCTACTAGCGTATCGCGCTCTAGCTGATTTCTTTTATTAGCAGAAGCGATGAGCCCTCTTAAGTACTTAATTTGCTCGGCCATCAGGCGCTCTACATCGCAGGCAAAATCGATCTCGCTCAACGAAACCTCCGGAAAAAGCTTGTCTGCAAACTCATGCTTATCCATACATGTATTATCTATGCAGGATCACCTCAGGCGCTAGGACAGATGACTGCAAGTGCTGGGAAAATTGGGTCCTCCGCTGTTTCGAGTGGGTAGTTGAAGGTAGTTGTGCTAAAAGGGTGGCTTTCAAAAGAGACGTGATACAGTGATGCTTGATCAGTAAGAAAGACCAAAAGCATACTCGCGCAGTGGCTGTAGAGGCGCAGGGGACAGAGGAAAGCAGTAGGGTTTTGAAAAAGAAGATAGAAGGGTTTTCCTTGAGTGCTCTCAGCATCTCGAGCGAGCATAGCGAGCGGGCGGGAGAAAAGCTGTTAAGCATGTAAAGGACTACATCGCGCGGGGATGGGGAAAAATGAAGTAGCGTATGATTAGCCAAAGAATAGATGGGACCCATTTTGCAGCCAACTGTGCGTCTCAAGCGAGCATAGCTAGCGGAGGCGAGGAAGCATTCTGTTAGTTACAAGCTAGGATATTCGTTACCCACGGGAAGCATCGAGGAGACCAATTTATTAATCTGGCTACTGGTGAAAACTGTCTTATCAGGATCTATCAGCACGAACGACGTAATGAGCTAGAAAAGGGAAGAGCACTATAGCGCTAAGCCCCAAGGCGCCGGTTATTGCCCAAAACTTGAAGGCGCTCATGTCCGAGACGCCTGTAGCATAGCGCATTGCATCTGCCATATAAGTCAGAGGAAGAACCTTGGAAAGGGTTCGAAGATAGGATGGCATAATCTCAACAGGAAAATATATGCCGGCTAGAAACATCATCATCATCGCGAGTATGTGGGCAACATTTGAAGCAGCGTCGGGATGACGGACAAGAAGCGCTATCACAGTTCCAAATCCCATTGAACCAATAGTTGCTGCCAGTATGAACACCGTGTAGTGCAACCAGTTGATTTCAAAGGTAAGCCCAAGTAGTGAAATCGCCACGAACAGGGTGATTAGCGTCGAAAGAAAGACAATTACGAGCCTTACTGTAGCGATTGCTGCCAGCAACAGAACCGGGCACATCGGAGTAACAACAAATCGATCCAGTAATTTTCGTTGCTTCATTGCAGTGAGGTGTCCAGAAATTGCTGATAAACCGGCGGATAGAATAGAAAACGCAATGATTCCTGGTACTACAAGGTTGAACGGGTTTGTAGCAGCAGGCTTTCCCACATGTATTTTATCCATGCTTAACACCGGGTTCAGATCTTGTTGGCGAAGCAGGAACGTTGATGAGATCCCGCGGGCTAGCTCTTGAAAGGTGTAGTTATCTTGTACCCGCGTAGGGTCGTACAGAAAGCGAAGGGATTCACCGTTCCAGATCAGCCCAAAATCAACCTGTTTTCTGCTCAATGCCTCTTCCAGCGACACCTCGTCTGGCATGGCGCTTATCGCTATCGCATCTACTTGAGAAATAACATTTATTAGCTTATCTTCTGGCGCTTGCTCTGTGATCAACAAACCCAGCTTAGCAGTTTGTGAACTACTTACTCCCGTAATTAGAACGCTAAAGATGAGCACAAATATGATCGGGAAGGCAAAGGTGAATAAGACCGTTACCCTATCCCGAATGACATCTAGCACTTCAACGTGCAGTAACGCCATGAATGATTTCATCGTCTCACATCCCACGTAAGCCTCTTTGATGAGATCAAAAGGCAAATCAATATCCAGCTAAGAGGAACCACAACAGTAAGAGTGGAAGGAATAGTTCCTGTTTCTACGCCTAAGCTTACGCGCAGTCCCTGGGCAAGGTATGTTATGGGGTTGATAAATGTAATTGCCTTGATGACAAGGGGTAAATCTCCGATGGGAAAGAACAGACCTCCCAGAAAAAGCATTGGCATGTTAAGTATATTTGCAATGGCCATTCCCGCATTGGCAGTCTTTGCTATCGAGGAGATGAGAAATCCAAACGACAGGAAGCTCAAGGAGGATAGAAGGAGAAAGGCTACAGGGGTTATGTGGTTGAATTCAAGAGATGCCCCAAAGGCGAAAGTGGCCAAGAGGTATAGAAGGAAAAACTGGAGAATGCACAGCGCCACATGACCAAGTGAGAAGCCACTAATATAGCTAACGACATTAAGAGGCGTTACCCAGTAACGGCGTAAGATCTGTCGATCGCGCGCCAGAAGGATCGCCTCAGGGATTGCGAATAATCCAGCAACAAAAAATGCCATCAGGATTACCCCCGGCAGGAGAAAGTTTATATACGAAATCTCTGCTTTTGTGCTTCCCAGCCAATCTGTCTGCACCGGGATTGCATTTTGGCTGTTGAACCGACCAGTTTGAGCAAAGATTTCTCTATCCAGGCGCGAGAATACTTGTTCTATAATTGAAACAGCCATCTCTGAGCTGGCAGAGCCTTGATCATAGTAAACCTTTATCTCATCTTGTGCGCCGATACTGACATCTTGATCAAGAATGCCAGCCATTATCTTCTGGCTGAGATCAAGAGGGATCACCACTAGTGCCGAAAGATCTCCCAGGCGGAGGGAATCGATTTGCTCTTGCACAAAAGAATCTTTGCTTTCCCCGGCTTCTGGCCGCTTGAGAGCGAATATCCCTTCCTTGCCCGGTTCTGTGGGCATGCTTAGATCCTCAAAAACGCTCTCAATCAACGCGGATAGATCCATTACTTCAAAGGGTGGGCTGTCCATATTGGCCAGGGCTATCCGGAAACTAATTTGGCCTTGCCTTCCGATATTGCCAAAGATCAGTGTAAGCAGGGCAAGCAACAACATAGGAAACACTATGAACCAGAAGAGGTTAGTTCGTTCTCTGAAAGCGGTTGTTAGCCGTTCGAGAGCTATAAGAAGGATAGCCTTCAATCCCTGATTCTCCTGCCTGTAAGAGAGAGGAACACGTCTTCAAGGTTAGGCTGTCTAACTATCATATTTTTAAGCTTCACGCCGTTTTCCTTTGCCCATTGCACAAGGTATTCCATTGTAGCAATGATGTTCTCGGTTTCTAGAATTGCCTGCTCGCCGTCCAGCCGAGCGGCTTTGCATCCTTTAGCAAGTGCTAAAAGCTTATCGCTTGTAATATCTGGAGCTGTGAATTCTATTATTGTCTCCTGGCCAAGCTGCGTGCAAAGCCGTTGCGGAGGGCCTTTGGCTATTACTCTTCCATGATCCATAATGCAGACTTGATCGGAGAGGGACTCGGCTTCTTCCATATAGTGTGTGGTTAGGATAATTGCTTTTCCTTGGTTCTTCAGATTGGTTATAATAGACCAGATGTTGCGCCTGGCCTGGGGATCAAGACCGGTGGTTGGCTCATCAAGGAATACAATATCCGGATTGTTGACCAGTGCTGCTGCTAGGGCAAGCCGTTGTTTCTGTCCCCCTGAGAGATTCTTAACATAGCTATTTGCTTTGTCTTGAAGGGAAACCATGTCCAAGATGGTATTGGAGGCCAGCGCATTTGCGAAAAACGATGAGAAGAGGCGCAAAACTTCCTTTACCTTGAGGTATGGCTCAAAACTACCCTCTTGTAACAAAACTCCGATCCTTTGCTTGGTAACACGGCCAATCTGCTTGACCTGAGTACCGAAAACCTCTATCACTCCTGAGTCTGGACTACGTAATCCTTCCAGAATCTCCATAGTCGTTGTCTTGCCCGCTCCGTTTGGCCCAAGCAAAGTAAAAACAAATGCTGGCGCAACTGAGAAGGAGATCCCATCTACAGCGTGTACTTGGCCATAGCTTTTCTTAAGATCGGTTACGTGGAGTAGTTCGTGGTCAGTTAGCATTGCAAGGCCATTTTACAATGCGATTAATATGTGAACAACCCGACTCAATAATGACTTGACAATGACCGTATCTTGTGCTATGGTGAAGTTCGTTATGAATAAGCAAAGAAGGTTTGCAAAAGCTAGTTGCGCAAGTAGCGCTTGCTTGATGTCTTTCCTTATTCATATCATCGTTATTATGCTGCTTTCGCCTACCTAGTACCTGGCACAATATAGCTAGGAATAGGTGGGCGTAGACGACTACAGGTTTTCCTGTGGTCTTTTTTTTGTTACAAGGAGGTGATTGATTATTAGAATTGTGATTGGAGAATAACACATCAATCTATTTTAAGGAGAAAACAACAATGAAAAAGACTATGATGTTTGTAGTAGTGGCATTAATAATAGGGTTGAGTTTGGCTGTGGCGGGGGCTGATACAATCAAGATAGGAGCACTTATGTCGCTGACCGGGGCTTTGGCTCCATATGGACCGCCAATTGCAAATGGTGCAGTTCTGGCTGTACAGCAGATAAACGCGGCTGGTGGCGTTTTGGGTAAACAGCTAGAGCTAGTAATACGAGATACCGGGACTTCTCCGGATGTTGGTCGTGATGCGGCAAGCAAGCTTGTGGAGCTGGATGGAGTAGAAGCGATTGTGGGCGCACTTTCGAGTGGTGTCACGATTGCTGCCTCTAGCGTTACCATTCCCGCTGAGGTAGTTCTGATCTCTCCTGCTTCAACTTCACCAGCAATCCCCGCACTCGATGACAACGACTACGTGTTCCGAACCGTAGTATCTGATGAGGTGCAAGGCGTTGTCATGGGTAGGCTTGCTACCATGCTTAACTACAAAACCGTATCCGTTATCTACGTTAATAATGCCTATGGGAAAGGCCTGGCTGATGTATTTAAAGCAACGTTCGAAAGCCTTGGTGGTAGTGTTCCTGCTACAGTGCCATATGAGGAGAACAAACCCTCTTATCGTGGTGAAGTGCAGAAAGCTACAGCCGGAAACCCGGACGCTATATTCTTGGTAGGCTATCCTGTCGATGGCAACAAAGAGATTGTGGAAGCTGTGGAAGCGGGTTATAAGGGGAAGTTCCTTTTCTCGGATGGAATGAAAGGAGAAGGCGTTGCTCCAGGACCAGCATGTGCTTCGGCTGATAATCCAGGCCCAATTGAGGCCTCGTATGGCACGGTTGCTTCAGCTGGATTTAGAAGTGATCAACTTGATGCTGACTATGCCGCTGAGTTTGGGCCAAGCGCGGTACCTTACTATTCTCAGTCGTACGATGCTGTAATGCTATTTGCCTTAGCTATGCAGCGGGCAGGAGACACGAGTGGTCAATCAATACGCGATAATCTCCGCGCAGTGGCCAATGGCCCTGGAGAGAAGGTCTACTATGGTGAGTGGGCAAAGGCTCTTGAACTGCTGAAAGCCGGAAAGGAAATTAATTACGAAGGAGTATCTGGCGTTGTTGATTTCAAAGACACCGGCGATGTAACTGGCGGGATCACGATCTGGAAGATTCAGGAATGCCATGTTGTACCAGTAATGACTGTCTCTGGTTAGTAAACAAGGGATACTATCTGCTTGCGCCTCCGTTTGGGGTGGCTTTAAGAGCCACCCTTTTTTCTAGCTTGCCCATCAAACATCGTTGTAGCTGTGTAACAATTATCAATCAATCCTGCAGAGCCAGAAACCAGGGGCGATCTACTGGAATGGGCTTGAGAGGCGTTTCTTTTGGGGCAGAATTCCTTGCGGTCGACAAAGCAATATAACTTCTAGCAATATAGCGATCAAGATAATCCTTAGACTAGCTGATTGGGTTGCCGTGAAAGGTAGGTACTTGGTCAGGAAATCCGTGCCGGCCCATATTCCCCATACCACAAAGCTTCCTAGTATTGCACCTTTATTGTTTCCACTTCCCCCAAGAACCAGCATAACCCAAACAATGAACGTACCATAGAGTGGCTTGAAAGATTCAGGAGTTATGAACCGGGCATAATGAGCATACATGCTGCCCCCGATTCCCATGATCATTGCTCCTAGCACTAGGGCTTGCATCTTGAATGAAAAGGCGTTCTTTCCCAGCATAGAGGTTGCTTCCTCATCTTCGCGAATAGCTCTGATCACACGCCCCCATGGGGAGCGGACAAGACGTTCCATGATCAAGTACAGGGCTAATAACACCACTAGAACTAGCCCAAGGTAGAACCAGTCGTATGCCTTACCTATTATGTCATGTATCCATTCAGGAAGATTAGGGTGGCTATGAAGGAAACCTGATGCTGCACCGTGAATCGTCTTGTAGAGCGGTGATGGGATCTGTTGAAACCCCCAAACACCGTTTGTCAGCCATGATTCGTTATTCAGCACCAGGCGTATCGTTTCAGCGATTCCTATGGTGGCAATTGCCAGATAATCAGTTCTTAATCGCAGTGTTGGGGCCCCGACAAGAAGGGCAACTACTCCGCATACAATAGCTGCTCCGAGAAGCCCAACTATGAAGGGAAGCTGAAATCCGCCAAATGTTCTTCCCTCCCAAGCACTGGGAGGCACGCCACAGATCAAGGCTGAAGTATAGGCACCCAGTGCATAGAAGCCTGCGATCCCAATGTTGAATAGGCCTGTGTTTCCCCACTGGATATTCAAGCCCAGGGCCAGAATCCCATACGTTCCCGCAGTTATTGCAAAGAACACAATGTAATTTACTATACCTACGAAGTGCTCCATCAGTTCTTCCTCCCCAATAATCCTTTCGGCCTGACTAGAAGCATCATTATCATTATGATGAATGCAATTGCTGGTTTGTATCCAGTGGAAACAAACGCAGTTGATACCTCTTCCGAGATTCCTATAACCATTCCCCCCAAGATCGCTCCATAAGGGTTACCGATTCCTCCCAAGACAACCCCAGCAAATATCGATAACAGCATCTGCCATCCGATTTCAGGGGTGATGAACTTGTTCTCTATACCGGCAAGGATGCCCGCTGCGGCTGCTAGGCCTGCACCAATTATCCATGTCCAGATGACAACACGATCTGTATTTATTCCGGTAACTTGTGCCAGGGTCGCGTTATCCGCCATAGCCCTCATTGCTTTACCTATTTTCGTATAACGAAGGAAAGAGTGAACAAGAACGACGAGTACTACTGTAATAGAAATGATGAACACCTGATCGGGCTTAATGCGAACGCCCAATGAAGAAAGTAGAATAGCTGGCTGAATCGCCTCTGAGTAGTAATGTGGTTGTGGGCTCCAGAAGAACTGCAGCACGTTTCGCAGGCCTAAGGCGATTCCTATGGATGACATCATGAGGATAATTGGCCCGGAGCGTCCTAGTCTTCGGAACAGTAGCCTGTCGATTAGAATAACCACTATTGCAGTTAGGGCAACAGAGAGTATTGCTGCTACTATGAATCCTACGCCGAATGATAGCGGTTCAAACGGTCTGTTGGGTATTCCAAAGCCGGTAAATAGCGTGAGCAACCCCAGGGCTATGTATGCGCCGAGAGCCATGAAGTCTCCGTGGGCGAAGTTCGAGAATCCAAGAATGCTATACGTAAGCGAGACCCCTATTCCACCTAGTGATATGATACTCCCTGATATTATGCCATATACGAGCAGCTGCGGTATTTGTTCGAGCGCGGTCATGTTTTGTACTATCCTCCCAGATATAGCTGGCCGATTTCCTCGTTTGCCAGCAATTTTTCCCCCGTATCGCTGAATCTATTTCTGCCACTAGCAAGAACGTACCCACGATCGGAGATACTCAATGATTGTTTTGCATTTTGCTCTACTATGAGAATTGCTACTCCTGTCTCGTTTACAGCGATAATCCTTTCGAAGATCATCTCTGCTAAATTCGGAGCCAGAGCTGCAGAGGGCTCGTCAAGCATTAGCAATTTTGGGTCGAGCATCAGTGCACGGGCCATTGCAACCATTTGTCTCTCTCCTCCGCTCATCTTTCCCACAGCTTGCTTACCGCGTTTTCTGAGAATGGGAAACAAGGAAAACATCTCTTCAATACGACTGTTAAAGTTATCCTTTCGTATAAAGGCGCCCATCTCTAGGTTCTCGAGCACTGTCAAAGAAGGAAAAACATTGTCGACCTGAGGTACATACGACATACCCAAACGGACGATATGGTTGGGCGACAGACCAGCTATTTTGTGGTCGAATATTTGTATGTCACCGCTTTTTGGCTTGAGAAGGCCAAAGATGGTTTTCATTAGGGTAGATTTGCCAGCACCATTTGGCCCAATGAGGGTGACAACCTCCTTGGGATTTACATCAATCGATACTGCATGAAGGATCTCAGTATCCCCGTAGCCACTGCTTACCTGATCAACCTTCAGCAGTGGCATACTGCCCTCCTAGGTAAGCCTGGAGCACTTGTTGGTTGTGCTGAACATCGTATGGTTCGCCTTCTGCAAGTTTCTTCCCCTCGCTCATTACGATAACCGGGTTGCAAAGACGCATCACAAAGTCCATGTCGTGCTCGATAAGTAGAAAGGTCGTTTGTCGTTCCTTTCGCAAGGTCTCTATCGACTCAGCGATTCGCTTCAGCAGAGTGCGGTTGACTCCTGCGCCAGGTTCATCCAACATGACCAACTTGGGCTCAATCATCATCGTCTTGGCAAGTTCTAGCAGCTTCTTCTGTCCTCCCGATAGGTTTCCAGCCAGCTCGTCGCGAAGGCCTTCCAAACCAAGGAGTTCTAGTACTCCGTATGCTCTCATCGCAATGGTCCGCTCCTGTTGTCGGACTTGCCGCGAACGAAAGAATGTTCCCCATAATTGCTCTCCTAACTGCATGGTGGGGGCGAGCATGAGGTTTTCCATCACGGTAATTTCCTTAAACTCACGAGGGATTTGAAACGTGCGTGCAATTCCTTTCTGAAATATTCGGTAAGGAGGAAGGCCGGTTACATTCTCATCTTCCAGCAGAACTCTACCAGCGGTTGGTCTAAAGAAACCAGTCAGGAGATTAAAGACCGTTGTTTTGCCAGCCCCATTGGGGCCGATCAGCCCGGTGATTGTCTTGTTGCGGACAGAAAAAGAGCAACTGTCAACAGCGCGCAGGCCACCGAACGATTTTGACAGACTATCTACGACAAACATCTGCATCACCCCACAAACAAAAAAACCGCCAGCCTTTCGGCTTTCGGTTTGCCTGTCTAGCAACACCAAATAGGTGTCACTAAACAACCATAATCAGCATAACGCACACAAACAGGTAACTAGTAGCTAATCTCACCTCCAAGATAGTGGTCGTTTCCATTCCCGCCTCCAATGAAGCACAGCAATCCTAGCATCACAAGGCAAGTCTGTCAAGTGCAAATCGAATTTCACGTAAACCGTGAATCTGTGATAACATTCATACTTATTAGTAATAGTGGTAACTACCCAACATTCAGGTAGATAAGATATATGGTTTGGATAGCTGATCAGCCCAGTTCTTGCGAGTTGCCTAGCTAATTACAGCAGAAGATCCATGTGGGTGCCCAGTTCTCGGGCCCTTGTCAGTCCTGCTTCAACAACTTGTAGGGTTGTCATGCAGTCTGCTAATGCGTTATGGGAATGTTGCTGATCTATATCGAAGTAGCTAGCTGCACGTGACAGCCTTTGCCATTTGAAATCGTTTTTGGAAGCGTCCCACTTTCTATAGACCTTTGCGAACCACTTCATGGCGCACCAATGGCTAAATTGAGGCATCTCAAGGTTGTGACGACGGCAGCTCGCATCTAGAACCTGTAGATCGTAAGCAGCGTTATATATGACAACTAACTTGCCACTGACAGCATCTTTCAAGCGTTCGTATATGGTGGGAAATAGAGGACTATTGCGGACCAAGTCGTTTGTAATACCGGTAATGCGGCTTGCGCCCGGCTCAATGAGTTTGGCAGGACGCACGAGCTCATCTATGACGACCTTGCCGTTATTATCTACGATGCCAATACTGACAATCTCGGGATCGTTAAGGCCAGTAGTCTCGGTGTCAAGTACTAGGAAATCCCTTTTGTCAAGCACCGTTAGAATTTCGCTGAAAGCTTCTTTTGTAGGATCCATGAGAACTAATCGACGGTGAGCGTTTTGCTTAGGTTTCTTGGAAAATCGGGGTTAATGCCCTTCTCTATGCTAATGTAATAGCTTATGAGCTGAAGGGGGAGTACGGCAATCAAACTTGCTATCTCTTGGCTAGCATCAGGCAAGGGTACGTATTCGCGGACGTGCTTTCGTAACAAGCCATCCTCACAAGCTACTGCAATAGGGCGTCCGCCTCGACAAGCTACTTCGTTCACGTGGTTGACCATCATTGACGCGTCGTTAGGGCCTGATACAAAAAGCACAGGATAGCCTTCATCAACTGCTGATAGTGGGCCGTGCTTGAACTCCGAGCTTAGCATTCCCTCACAATGGGCGTAGGTTATCTCTTTCAGCTTCAGCGCCCCTTCCATCGCCACCCCTAGAGTTAGGCCATAACCTAGATAGTACATATCATCGTAGTCATTTAGAATAGCCGCTACCTGCTTTGCTATCTCCTGGCTGGAGCGCAATGTCCTTCGGATTATATCTGGGATCGTCTCCCAGTCTATTGGTTTTCCGTTCTTGCGCATTCTGTCTGCTAAATAGAGAAAAAGCACAACTTGGTTAAGGAAGGTCTTCGTTGCGGGAACGCTGACCTCATAGCCGCAGGCAAGAGGAAGGTAATAGTCGCTCAAGTGCATCAACGATGATCCAATGACATTTAGAACCCCAAGAATTTTCGCTCCGGATGCCCGTACTGCGTTAAGGGCATTTAACACGTCCTTAGTCTCTCCGCTCTGGCTGACAAAGACAACGGCATCCTCTGAGGTAATCAGATGTGCCAAAGACTCCTTAAATTGAGGGGCGAGCATTGGAATAGCTGGAACGTTAGCAATAAGGTTGAAGTAGGAAGCGCCAATCATACATGCGTGATAACTCGTTCCGCAACCAACGAAGAACAGGTGTCTGGCTGTGGCTATTGAGTCTAGAAATTGACCAACAAATGGAGATGCGGACAGCCAATGAATTAGCTCCTCAACGGCCTTAGGTTGCTCATGAATCTCTTTCTCCATGAAGTGGGAATAGCCCTCCTTCTCAGCGGCATCCATTCCTTCAGTGAAGATCTCCAACTCACGCTCTATGATCTCCCCGTCACTCAGCCTGCGAAGTTCAACTCGGTCGTGCCATAGACTAACCATCTCGCCATCCTGGATTCGGAGTATCTTATTTGTGATAGGCAGGATTGATGGCAGGTCGGACGAAACACAAGTAGCCCCCTCAGCTATGCCAACTACGAGACCTGATCCACTCTTTACAGCATGCAATGCGGCATTATCTTCGCCGACTTCCTTTGATGCTATAATCATTGCGTAATCGCCCTGTAGTTCTTTTGCCGCATCTCGGATGGCGTCAATCATTCCTTTGCCGCGACTAATGTATCTTTCCACAGCGTGTACGATAGTCTCACCGTCGTTTGAGCTACGTACGGTCATCCCCTGAGCAACAAACCCATCCCGTAAAGCTACGTGGTTTACTATATTGCCATTGTGTACCCCTACAAGATCGCCATCTGAGTCAAGATGAGGTTGTGCATTTTCGTATGAAGGTCTGCCAAATGTTGCCCAGCGCAACTGCACGATCCCACGTTGACCATGCATCTCATCAAACCTGAGGTGGTCATTCACTTCATCAATGTTTCCCACATCCTTGCGTAGATCTATGTTCCCTTCTGAGTCAATAGTTGCGCAACCAACGGAATCATAACCTCGATATGCTAACCGTCGTGCTGCTCCAACAAGTGTCTTTCCCAGTGGGCCTTCAAGCTCTTTAGCAATACCAAATATCCCGCACATACCGCCTCCTGATGTTGACAGTCGATCAGCGTAACGATTGTACAGCTTATGTAGAGATCAGCAAGCACCCGCCTTAAGGCGGGATCATCAACTAACAGGCGCGCTGCAACTATTGCCTTTTGCAGTTCCTTATGCTATAGTGGCGGTATAAAAGGAGGTGCGCCATGTGCATTGGGTCCTGGCTCTTGATCTCGTTCTTCTGGGCATTTGCGATCTTTGCGTTTGCTGGCTTCTGGTGCGGTTGCTGCTGCTAGCGATCTGTTGCAGGTAGCGCTTAACCGCGAGCACAAACATAATGCGAAAGAACCGTTTAGTCTGGGGTTGTGTTTTGTTGCTTGGGCTTCTGCTTGGGCATTTAGTCGTATTTGCTGGTGGTCAAGAGCAAATTGCGTCTAAAACAGGCCTCGACGAAGATCTATTTATTACACTAGAAACAGAGGTCAATGGCAAAGCGCTGGCTTTGTTCGTGGTTGCTGTTACTGAACGTTGTTTGAAGAGCAAGGTTTCTAGTGAGCTTCGCAGCCGACTGCAGCCTTACGTGGGAAAGAATGTGTTATACGTTAACCCCACAGTAGAAAGTGTTGTATCCAATTTCCCTTTTGATACTTCCAGATTTCTCATTACCCAAGAAGGTATGCCTGCATTTGTTCCTACGTTGAATGACTGGGATGAGATCACCGAAGGGTTTCTCTCGGGTGTTTTTGTCACGAATCCTGGGGGAGCTTCATACGGATCGGGAAGCGAGGGGCTTCTCTTGATGAACGGGTACATAGATATAACTAAGCCATTTACGGTAAGTTACGCTGGCAAGTCAGCGACTTTTTCTGTTCGAAGTTACACAACCCCCGCTGCCTCCAGCACTGGTGGTATTGCATCCTCTCCATCGAGAACGCCGGTTGATGTACCAATTCCCGATAAAGTGACTGATTTACAGGATGCCTTGACGGCCGGAGAATTTAGTCGAGAGACGATCGCTTCGCTTCTTGGTCTACCCATTAGTCTTGTGCAAACTGTAGATATTATAAACCGTAACGACGAGCTTAGGTTAGTTCTATTCCTTCTCTCTCCCGCTGTTCGGGATGGTTCATTCAGCGATGAGCTTATGGCTTCCATCGAACCGCTTATTGGCTCGGGCGCGGTAATGGTATGGGCGCTATCGCCTACAGGAAGTGAGTTCACGCCGTGGAAGTTCTTTATTCAGCAAAACAAGACAAACTGTGTCTTCTACAGCGATGCGTCTTTTGTCGAATTGACCGAGGGCTTTCTGCGAAGTGGAAAGATAGAAGCTGGTCAGATCCTAGCTGGCGTGATGCGATTTCCCGAATGGATAGATACCGAGCAGGAATTCACAGTGAGTTATGGCAGTAGCAAAGCGTTGTTTGACACGCGGTGATTAGTACACGTCCCCTACATACTAACCCAACCAAGTTGATCCTTGCTTCAGGATCTCCTAGGCGTCATGAGATTCTTTCACGAGTTACAAGCAACTTTAGTGTTGTTCCTAGTCATATAGACGAGGAGATCGAAGGCTCCCCCGAAGAGAGGGTTGTTCGTCTAGCTAAAGCGAAAGCGGAGGCAGTGTCCATGCACCATCACGGGCTGGTTGTTGGAGCTGACACCATTGTGGTTGTTGATGGTCAGATACTGGCCAAACCACGCTCGCGAGAGCAGGGCCGGAGTATGTTAAGACTGCTGAGCGGGAGATCGCACCAAGTACTTACAGGGCTTTGTGTAATTCGCACGGAAGATAGTTATGTCAAAACATGCTGCGAGAAAACAGAGGTCTGGTTTCGTGATATCACTGAACAGGAGATTTCATACTACCTTGATAGCAAGGAATACTTAGATAAAGCAGGTGGGTACGCGATTCAGGGAATAGCTGCTTCATTCATAAGTAAAATACATGGAGACTACTACAATGTCATGGGGCTTCCTCTTTGCCGCTTGGTGCTTCTGCTGAGAGAAGCCGGTTTAGATTTGCTCTTTCAAGCAGGGTAAGACTAGTATGTAAATTGCTACCCGGAACAGGTAAAGGAGGCATAACATGGCAAATCCTCGCAAGAAAATATCGATTCTTGACCTACAGGAAATGAAGAAACTAGGTGAGAAAATTACCTGGTTAACCGCTTATGACTACCCGACAGCACAATTTGCTGAACAAGCGGGACTGGAGATGCTACTGGTTGGCGATTCTCTGGGCATGTGTGTCTATGGTTACAAAGGAACCATTCCCGTTACCATGGATCAATGCATAGTGCACAGCGAGGCAGTACGAAGGGCTGCACCGACGGCATTTGTTCTTGGGGACATGCCGTTCATGAGTTACCAGATAAGTGACCAAGACGCGGTAGCAAATGCTGGTAGGTTTCTAAAGGAAGCCGGAGTCGACGGGGTTAAGCTAGAAGGTGGGGTTCGGGTGATATCTCGCATCAAAGCCATTCTGGATGCGGGAATAATAGTTTGTGGACACATTGGCCTTACGCCACAGAGCTCTGGCCAGCTAGGAGGTCATAAGGCACAAGGTCGAACAGTGGAATCAGCACGCCTATTGATCGAGGACGCGTTGGCGATAGAGAATGCTGGTGCACAGCTTCTACTCTTGGAAGCGGTCCCTCCAGAGGTCGCAGGGTTTATTGCTGATAAGCTTGCTATCCCCGTGCTGAGCATTGGTGCTGGACCCGACTGCGACGGACAACTGCTGATAGTCTCGGATATGATTGGGCAGTTCCAGGCCTTTACCCCTAAATTCGTCAAGAAGTACGCAAATGTGGCACAAGTGATCACTGATGCCATGCGCGATTACATCAAGGACGTTAAGAGCCAAATCTTTCCTAGCGATGAGCATTGCTATCACATGTTAGAGGGCGAAAAGGAAGGATTTGAAGCGATGATCAAAGACTACCAGTGAACGCGGTGGAGGGCAAAAATGGATGATCTGCGCGACAAACTTCGGATAACAAATGAGCAGCTGGATGCGATAAATGACTTCCTCCTTGATCCGAGTAACGAAGTGATAAACCAATTCTTGGAGGTAGTAAACCGTTATGGTACCCCCGAGGAAATAAACGCCAAGGCGCGTGCAGCCCGTGATCTGGATTTTCTATTAGGTCAGTTGCGCGATAGCGGCTCTACATATTTGTCTGACTTAGAGTGGCTTATAAAGCAACGCGACACAGACTCTTTTGTAACTGTGGATGAGTTTCGAAAGAAGATTCTCGGAGACCGAGTAGAGAATATCACCTTTAACGAGAAAAACGCCGTAACGCTTGAGATCAGCGCTCTGCAGTTTTTCCCTTGGCTAATATCCGAGGCAAGGCAGGCAATAGAGAAAGAGGAGTTGCTGCCTGGTCGTTACATCAGGGTGCGCAACATGGAAGAGCAAGTTGCTGACAATGGAGATACCCTAGCTGTTGCTGCAGCGATGCAGATAATAGGGGCGAGCTATGTTGAAACGCTTGATACAAAAGGGACTGACGGGTCCAATATTCATCTGGGAGGGCCAGAGACATTGACTGGCTACTTCGGCGGAGTGGGAGAACCCAACGATCATGCTATCAACTGGCTTGATGAATACCTTCATTACTACACGACCTATGGAATCAAGCAAGTATTGAACATTAATCCCGGCACAGTACTCCTTGCCTACTTTCTGCACAAACTGGGGGTCGATGTTGAGTTCAAGATCTCCGTTTACATGGGAAATGACAATCCTTACGCTGCTCTATGGACGCTGATAGGGGCCAAGCTATTCTCCCGTCCGGACGGCACAACGTCGCTAATTGGGTTCAATTGGTCGAACTCTGTCAACAAAGACACAATTCGGAAGACGGCTCCAATGCGCAAAGCTCTTGGATTTGAGGACGTTGTTCGTTTCGAGCACCACATTACTGAGACCTACAAATCGATAGTCATTCAACCCTACGACCGTACTGATGAGCTGGTTGAGTTAGCCGGTGATACGGCCAATATTTCAGCAAAGCACGAGGGTGCTGGACCGGAGGTTGACGAGAAACGTGAACATCCTTCCGATATCCTGGAGTATTTCTTACCAAAAGAGCAGATCGAAAAGCAGGGATTGATGCCTTATCTGGAGCGCAATTATCTGGATAAGCATGATGCGCTGAACCGCACTGCTGTCGCGTTAACAAAGGCAGGATTGTCGTTCGTTGCGGCGAGGAACCTACACTTGTAGGGATCTA
>CAZKFV010000100.1:0-3025 GCA_964552295.1 uncultured Thermotogae bacterium
CTCGCGCAGGGACCTGTCTGCGCCTGCCTGTGCGTGTACGCACGCAGACAGGTCCGAAGGACAGGCAGGCGCATAGTGGGAGGGGACAGAGGAAAGCAGTAGGGTTTTGGAAAAGAAGATAGAAGGGGTTTTCCTTGAGCGCTCTCAGCGTCTCGAGCGGGGGGAGAAAGGTTTTTGTCAGTTATAATTTGCAATCTTTGTTACCCACTGTAAACAGCAAGGAGCCAGTTAGAAAGATTGCCCAGCAAAAAGATTTCTTGCTCACAGGGGGATCGGATGACCATGGCCCGAAATCAGTAAGGGAAACACTGGGAAAGATACATCTTCCATATTGCTACGTTGAGGCTATGAAGAAGCGGTGCAATCTGTGAGCTCGTTTGGCTCTTCTACCGCAGGGATTTGCTGAGCATCTCCCGCTGGTGCGGTTACACGTTTGATGGAGGCAAGGGCCACTTCCAGCATGTCATCTGTAGGCTCAGCTGTGGTAATCATCTGTAGCCAAAGGCCAGGTTTTACAAGAAGCCTTACCCACAAGTGCTTATCATACTCCTTACCGCTAAAGCGCAGCGCCTCGTAGGATATCCCAGCTACTACCGGAAGCAACAATAGCCGAGAGAGTATCTTGAGCCATAGTGGCGGATTGCCAGCAAGGGAGAAAATCAATATGGAAATAATTAATACAATCATCAGGAAAGCCGTGCCACACCGGGGATGGAGCGTTGTGTGCTTGCGTGCATTCTCCACCGTTAACTCCTCTCCTGCTTCGTAGGCATAAACGCTCTTGTGTTCCGCGCCATGATACTGAAATACCCGATGGATATCCTTCATGCGGGAGATAAGAGATATGTACAAAAGAAAGAAGATGATGCGAATTGCTCCTTCTACAAGGTTAAAGAGAACAGAACTGCCATTACGCAAAGCAGGAACACTATTAACGATGTAAAGCGGCAGGACAATGAATGCCCCCAACGCAACTACGACCGCCAAAGCGATCATCAAAAAACTCCAGCCAGATTGCAAATCCTCTTCCTGATCAGGAAAAGCGATTCTGGCTGACATGGTGAGCGCTCGCATGCCCAAAGAAAGCATGTCATAAAGCCGGAACAAACCACGAACAAAGGGTACATCAGCAAGCTTGCGAAAACGCTTACTAGTGGGAAGATCTCGGACTACTATCTCCCCATCATTAGTGCGGCGAACGGCCACCGCCACGCGGTCGCCGTTCTGCATCATCACCCCTTCGATAAGCGCTTGCCCACCTACCGATGCCATTACTTCTTCTCTTTGTTTCCGTACTTACGTTGGAACCTCTCTACCCGTCCCTCAGTATCGACGAGGCGTTCCTCACCAGTAAAGAATGGATGGCACTTTGAACAGATGTCCACGCGCATTTCCTCAACGGTGGAAAGCGTTTCAAACTCAGCTCCACAACCGCACTTAATCACGGCTTTTTTCAATTCCGGATGTATTCCCTTTTTCACTGTACTCCCCTGTTTAACGCTTAGAGTACTGCTCGCTCTTTCGCGCCTTACGACGACCGTACTTCTTCCGTTCAACCTCGCGAGCATCTCTTGTCAATAGGCCCGCCTTTTTCAGCGGAACCCTATACTCATCGGTCACTCCTACCAAAGCACGCGCGATTCCCAGCCGTACAGCTTCCATCTGACCGGTAAACCCTCCGCCTTTTACATGTGCTTTTACATCGTACTTACCAACAGTTCCAGTTGTGTAGAAAGGGACCTTAAGTGTCTTCTCCAGATGCTCATCCGCATTCAAATAGGAGGAAAAGTACCCCTCTGCTGGACGACCATTGATTACTAGATTCCCTTCGCCCTCGGATAGGTAAACGCGAGCCGTAGACCTCTTCCTTCTTCCTATTGCATGTATTGCATTTCCAACTCGTTTAGGCAATCGCCTTATTCCAGCTTCCACGAAGGAAAAACACCTCCTGCATATCTCTTATCGGTTATACAAAAACTATACATTCCCATACCCGTAATCTCAACATCTGCGTTGAAATGTGATACGCTACCTTCTGGTGGTCCCGAGGGGATTCGAACCCCTGTCGCCGGGATGAGAGCCCGATATCCTAGGCCACTAGACGACGGGACCAGCCTTAGCCACTAATTATGCGCCATTCCGGCTAATCCATCAAGGACTACAAACTGCTAATTAGCTTTCTTCACCTTGCGACTTCGGTACGTCTTTAATCAATGGTTCAGCTTCCTTAAGCGCTGAAACCAGTTCACTATACAGATCAACAGGTATAGCGATTCCCTTACGGGTAGGTTTCCACTCACCGTCATCTGCCTCATAGAAAGTGCGAATGTCCAAGTAATCACGATCACGAAACCGTGAAAGGCGGATATGAATCCTGTTTCCCATTCCCTTGTCGATTACCTTAATCAGCTTCTCCTCGCCCTGTTGCGTTCCTTCAGCCATTATCCCCTCCTGTGTTTACTCATCATACCTTACCATCGCTATCAAGAACAGGCAAAGTAGCTCCTAGTGAACTATTCAGCAGCACCAACCGAACCTGCTCTTACAGAAGCCCTTCATGTAGTTTGCCCAAATTACTACTCAGGCACAAGGCAACAATCTCTGACCCTGCAACCAAACATTTCCCTTGACGCATGGACCTGTTTCTCAGCCGTGCCAAAACTTTCGTATATACTCGGCAAACCTAAGTATACCGTGTCAACGCAGCCCTGGGACCTGCTTTCAAGATGCCTCTTTGAAGATCCTACTTCACTGCACTGTCCATCTTGCTACCATACACATGGGTTAGCAAGATGCTCTTCAGCCTGGCTATCCCCTGTGTCTTCAGATTAAAGGTATAACCAGTAGCCAGGAAGATGGACAGTAGCTTGACTCCTCACAAGCTTCTGACCGCTACAAACTCGCGCAGAGAGCCTTGCTCCTTTAGAGCAGCGATAAGACGTTCCAACTCATGTTTCGTGTTGTAAGGGGCAATTCCTATACGAACAAGGCCTCCTCGTTCTGCTAGCCCCAACCTCTGCACTAA
>CAZKFV010000101.1:0-70165 GCA_964552295.1 uncultured Thermotogae bacterium
TCCCAATTAGAATCAAAACCTATCGCAAAGGGGGACTAAAAGTGCAAGCCCACGAGCTTCGTAAGAGATATATTGACTATTTCACTGATCAGGACCACCATCATGTGCCCAGCTCATCGCTGGTGCCAAATGATCCGACGCTGCTGTTTACGTCTGCAGGAATGGTGCAATTCAAGGAAATCTTCTGGGGTCGAGTGCTACCGAATTTTCCACGCGTTACCACTTGTCAGAAGTGCTTCCGCACAACCGACATCGAAAACGTTGGTAGAACAGCGTACCACCATACGTTCTTCGAGATGCTTGGAAACTTCTCCTTCGGCAATTACTTCAAGAAAGAGGCGATCAAGTTCGCATGGCAATTTCTTACCGGGGAATTGAGCATCTCCAGGGAGAGCCTGTGGGTCTCCGTCTACGAAGAAGATAAGGAAGCATTTGAAATATGGGAAGACGAGATAGGTATTCCTGTAGAGAGGATTGTGCGCCTGGGAAAGCATCACAATTGGTGGGGACCTGTGGGCAAAACCGGCCCATGTGGTCCAGACACAGAGATCTTCTTTGACGCGGGCGAAGAGAAGGCATGTGGCCCTGATTGCAAAGGCTTAGCGTGCGATTGCGACCGCTTCTCCGAGATTTGGAATCTTGTGTTTATGCAGTATGACGTCCAGGAAGACGGATCACTAGTCACACTTGAAAAGAAGAACATCGATACAGGCATGGGATTGGAAAGAACCACCGCTGTTCTGGAGGGCGTCCAAAGCGATTTTGACATCGATCTTTTTGCCCCAATAACCGAGGCAATCAAAGTTGCTATGCGAAGAGAACTGAATAGCAGCAATGATCTCCTTCACCGAAACGTCATCGCAGATCACATCCGTGGTATCCTGTTTCTCATTGCGGATGGAGTTCTTCCCTCAAACGAGAAACAGGGATACGTTCTACGGCGCATTCTTAGAAGGGCTATACGCTCAAGCGAGAAGCTAGATCTCCCTCAGGGGACTCTTTGTGCGCTCGTCGATCCAGTTATTGAAACGCTTGGTACTATTTACCCGGAGATCGAAACCGCCCGCGTGCTGGCCCAGCGGGTAATCTCCCACGAAGAGTGCACCTTCCGAAAAACCCTCCATGCCGGTGAGCTTCGACTGGAACGGATATTAGAGCAGCTAAAGGGTGACTACTCTAGCCTGTTGCCTGGAGAACTGGCGTTTGAGCTCTACGACACTTACGGTTTCCCGGTAGAAATGACAGAAGAGATTTTGTCTGAAAGCATGGTCAGGCTAGACAAGGATGGATTCAAAAACGCCATGGACGAGCAGCGAAAACGCTCCAGGAACAAAACAAGTGGATCAAGTTTCGCGCAGCAACAAGCGGCAGTAAAAGCACCTCCAAGCGTATTCCTAGGCTATGATTTATTGGATGCAAAGGGAAAAATCGTTCATAAAGCGCAGGAAGAAGGCAAGACTCTGCTGCTTGCCTTTGATCGTACGCCATTCTACTCAGAATCTGGTGGCCAGGTAGCGGATATAGGCACTATTGAGAACACCTCTCGCTTGGGAGTAGGCGTCGTAATGGAAGTGCAGAAGACTTCCTCGGGGATTTTTCTACACCAAACAAGACTTGAAGAAGGTAGCTTTGTTGTGGGGGACGAATGCCGCCTTAGCGTAGATTCAAAAAGGCGCAAGCGCATCGCGCGAAACCACACAGCCACCCATTTGTTGCATGCCGCCTTACGCCAGGTGTTGGGAGAACATGTTATCCAGGCTGGATCTTACGTGGACGATTCAGAGTTAAGGTTTGATTTTTCTCATTTTGAACGCCTTAGCCGTGATCAGCTTTCAAAAATAGAAGACTTCGCAAACGAGGTGGTTTTACAGGATTTAGAGGTTAAAACATCCGAGATGACTCTTCCCCAAGCAAAAAAAACCGGAGCCCTAGCTCACTTCGAAGAGGAGTACCAGGGAAAAGATATTGTACGGGTTGTATCGATAGGTCACTTCAGCCGTGAGCTTTGCGGGGGAACTCATGTTTCAAGAAGTGGGGAAATAGGCATGATCAAGATTGTGGCCGAGGAAAGCATCGCCGCTGGAACGCGTAGGATACGGGCTGTAACTGGCGATGGAGCGCTCTACTGGATTCGCACGCAAGACAAGTTAGTCTCTCAGCTGGAGAAAACGCTTGGCAATGACATATTGGCAGGCCTTGATAAGATTCAAGAAGAGAAAGAATCTCTAGAAAAAAGAATTTCCGCCCTGAACACGACATTGCTTACAAGAAAGAGCGATGAGCTTCTTACCCGGAAAGAAAATCTAGGGAATGTAGCGCTTTTGGTAGCTGAAGCTGAGGCGGATAGTGATCAGTTGAAACAACTAGCTGACCTTCTTGAAAAAAAGGCTTCTCCAGCAGTTGTTCTTCTGTTATCCCAAGCAGGAGAACAGGTTATCTTGATTTGCAAGGTAAGCAAGGGCATCGGGGTTGACGCCGGAAAAATAGTGAGGGCGCTCACTTCAAAGTTCGGAGGAGGGGGAGGAGGAAATCGCACTTTTGCTCAAGGTGGCGGCCTGAAGGCAGGTTCTCTAGATAAGGCTCTTAGTGAAGGCGCGCAAGCTATCCGCAATGCACTTGGTTGAATCCCTGCTAGCTATTTCGCGAAACGCTGTTAGCCCAACCTTTGTTGTGTCCTGAAAAGGTCGCTCAACCGCCGAGGCGAACTGGCATGCACACGTAGAGAAAGCCTTCATCAAGAGGCGATATCCCATCACCAGTAGGTTCTATCAATCCGGCTTTCTCTGATGTTGCCAGCCAGAGAGCTATCTGCTCAGAGCTCATCCGCTTTAGAACATCTATCAGATACTCCGCCTTGAATGATATCTCAATGTCGGCAGAGGGAACCTTGCCGAGGCGCACTCTTTCCTCCGCCTCACCTTTATCCTTAGAGGACGAATTTATCCTGGCCGCGCTTTCTTCAGTGCTCACACGGAAGATAATCGCCCCTGATTCCTCGGCAGCGGTAATCTCTATCCTTTGCAAGCTAGCCAACAAGGCCTGTCTATTGAAGGTAAGATTGATATTGTTGTCCTTGGGGATAACCCGATCGAAGTCCGGAAACTCCTCCGCTATGGGTTTAGCGATGAATGTTACTCCCCCAGCACTGAAGAACACCTGGCCGTCGTTACGATATATATCCACACTGGCCGCGTTGACTTGGGAAAGCACGCGGTCCAAATCGCTTAACACGCCCGCTTCAATCAAGAATTCCCCTTCCTCCAATACTTCGTCCATGGGAAGCGTCTTAATTGCCAGGCGATATCCATTTGTGGCCACCATCTTCATCTCACCACCAGCAATCACGATGTCCACCCCAGTCAGACTCAGACGAGTGGTCTCATTGGCTTTTAAGGATGAAAAGCCGGTCTGTTCAAGGCCTCGGTGAAACTGCGCTACCTCAATCCTGGCTATACGTTTTTCCGGAAGAGGAGAGATATCAGGATAGTCTTCCACTGGAAGTGTGGGCAAATCGAACAGCGCTTCTCCACATCGGAGCTTAACCAAGGTTCCATCTTCTTGGCCCGACTTCATGGTTATCCGATCGTCCTCTGGCAGATGGTTGGCAATCTGAGAAACAATTGCCCCGTTTAAAACCACAGACTCATCTTCTCCCCTATTCTCTATTGGAAGCTCGCAGTGAACCGCACGCTCCAGATCTGTAGCGTAAAGGCTAAGTTTATCGCCAGAGATCTCCATCTTTAGCCCAGACAGGATAGGCATACTGCTTCTTGTTCCGAGCGCATAACTAGCCAGCTTTACGCCGAAGACTAACTCGTTTTTGTTACTTACAAAGTCCATCTTTCTCCCCCTTTAGAAGCGTCCGTGATTAACTAATCATACACAATTGGTCGCTTATCCCAAAGACTACACCATAAGAATATCTCGCACCTTCTGCGCGATTTCAACTATCGATTGTGTCCCATTTATCACATGGACAGTCTGATCGCCGTGTGTGAGCTCAAGGTAGCCCTTGCGGACCCGTCGATAGAATTTCAGATCCTCTTGTTCTATACGGTCGCCTACTTCACCTCTCCTTTCAAACGCTTTGTGTGCAGGCAAATCTATCAGGAAAGTAAGATCAGGTTGTCTTCCACAGGTAGCTATGCTATTCATCCGGTCGATCAATGCTAGGTCAAGCCCTCGCCCATAGCCTTGATAAGCCAGGCTGGAAAGGCGATATCGGCTGGACAAAACAATGTTTCCAGAAGCCAGTGCCGGCTCAATTACCTCCGCCCATAACTGCGCACGACAACTGATAAAAAGCGATAATTCTGACAAAGGGACAAGCTGTGTCTGGTCTCTGGAGAGAATAACACGTCTTACCGTTTCACCAAGTGCTGTACCTCCCGGCTCACGGGTAGCTGTAACCGGAAGATTCTTGTCATGAAGGTGCTTTGCCAGTATATCCACCTGTGTAGATTTACCGGTGAAATCAAGTCCCTCAAATACGATCAGCTTGCCTCGTAGTTCGATTTCTTGTCCCTCCCAAAGATAACGTGCAGAATTATCACCGCTGTTCCTACGCTAATGCATACATCCGCCAAATTATTGACAAACAATCCCCTTATCTCCAGAAAATCTAGCACATAGCCGTAGGCAAGTCGATCAATTAGGTTTCCCATGGCGCCGCCAAGCAGTAATGCAAGGCCTGTACACATCAAGCTGCTTTCGTATTTTCGAACAAGTAACAAACCGACAATTACCAAAGACACAGCAAGTGATACGGCAACAAAGGCAGTAGAGCCTCCCGGGAGTATTCCCATCGCTCCACCCACGTTATGCACTCGAGTCAGGCGGATATTCTGCCCGATCAGAGCACGAGACTCATGGAGCGCAATGGTGCCTCTGACCCAACATTTCAACAGCCTATCAACACCGATAGATACAGCAGCGATGGAAAAGCAAAGGGATCTATTCATGATAGCACAGCCTATCCACTCAAAGCACACTGGTCAAGTACACTCTTGCAAATCTCCGTCTCAAGATGTAGCTTGTGATAAGCCACGTTAATCTTAGTTAAGGAGTTGTTATGCAGCTTGTACGATTTATCCACCCGGCATCCAACCTAGCCATGGAAGGAAAACTAGAAAAAGACACTATCGTTTCCTCATCCGGTACTGTAAGCCTGTATGAGGCACGGCTGATTGCCCCGTGTGTGCCCACAAAGATCGTTTGCGTTGGACGCAACTACGCTGCACATGCTGCTGAACTGGGGAATGAGGTTCCCAAGCGTCCGCTTCTCTTCTTCAAACCACCATCAGCGGTGATTGGCCCCCACGATAAGATCCGACTTCCGCAAAGCCGCCTTGTTCACCACGAGGCTGAGCTCGCAGTGGTAATAGGCAAGCGTTGCCATGAAGTCAAAGCAGAAGAGGCAATGGATGTCGTTCTTGGGTACACCTGCATGAATGATGTATCCGATCGCGAGGCACAAGAGTGGGATAAGAATTGGGTTCGTGCCAAAGGCTTCGACACTTCTGCTCCCCTCGGACCAGTTATCGTGACAAAAGATGAAATCGAAGGGCCTTTTCATGTGATATCACGCGTGAATGGACAGCTTCGTCAGGATGGATCAACCCGCGATTTCATCTTCTCTATTCCCACACTAATCGAAGAAATATCCCACTACATGACCCTCGAACCAGGAGACGTAATCGCCACCGGAACCCCAGCTGGAGTTGGCCCGCTGGTGCACGGGGATACAGTAGAGATAGAGATTGAGGGAATTGGGGTTCTGGTAAATACCGTCAAGTGAACAAAGAACAGCACAAACCAGACTATAAGACCTAACCCGAGATTGATGTTATGGATGTCTTTTAGGCAACCTTATGAGGGCATTGCGTTAGCGTAGCATCGCCCCTTGAGCTACAGCAGGTAAGTAGAGATGGATAGCAGAACCGGTCGGCCCTTTCTGTAAACCTTGCTAGCAGCAGAGGCTAACCAGTTACCAGAAGAAACTTCAAATACTCTACTAGCAAGTACCGGAAGGCTTATCATGCAAGACTGGTCCGCACACAAAAACCGCAGGCCGTTCACATAATCTACATAGCTTTTGGGTAGGATAATTTCGGGCAACAGGAAGTAACGCTAAACCTCCTTGAAAGAAGCCCACTACGCCAGCACAGAGGGGCCCAATCAATAGGGCCCCTCACCCCTTTACAAGATTCGCGGTTGATAAATAAGGTATGCCTTACCTACTGGTTGATTAACCTCAACGAAATCTCGTTATGACGAGGGACTAATCGGTAAAGTGATTCGTCAACTAGCCGGCCTTCCAAAACGCGCATCTCACCATTGACCATTGAGGTATCAACCCCCTCGGCAGCACAGTGAACAATTGCAGCCAGAGGATCGGACTGCGCTCCCGCATATTCTATCGCCCGCATATCGAATGTTATTAGATCAGCTGCTTTGCCCACTTCTATCGATCCAATCTCTTCGTGTCGGTGAAGGACCTTCGCGCCTCCCATCGTAGCCAAATAGAGAGCATCGCGCGCAGTGAATGATTCTGCGCCGTATCGGACCCGCTGCAAGAGCATAGCCTGCCTTACTTCCCGGACCATGCTTGACGAGTCGTTGCTTGCCGAACCATCTACTCCGATTCCCACCGCCATGTCGGTGGCTGCCATCTCTACAACAGGCGCAATGCCAGAGCCAAGCGTCATATTAGAGCTGGGACAGTGGGCAAGCCCACACTGCGCTGCTGATAGTTTGGTGATGTCTGCCTCGTTCACGTGCACAAGGTGGGCAAACCATACATCACGCCTGAGCCAACCGAGCTGCTCCATGTAATCAACCGGACGCGCGCCAAATCTCTTCAAACAGAACTCTTCCTCATCCAGAGTCTCAGCAAGATGGGTGTGCAACAACACCCCGTATTCGTCGGCAAGCTTGGTTGACTGCCTCATTAGCTGTGCAGTGACAGAAAACGGTGAACAGGGGGCAAGCGCAATCCGGATCATAGAAAGAGGATCCGGGTTATGATAACGCTCTATAGCTAGCTGGCAATCGCGGAGTATTTCGTCTTCGCTCTGCACTACACTGTCCGGAGGAAGTCCTCCATCTTTCTTGGAAAGAGACATAGAACCACGACAAGGATGAAAGCGTATTCCAGTGGTCATTGCACCCTCTATTTCAGCGGAGAAGATATTGGGGTAAGCCTGAGGGAAAAGATAGAAATGATCAGACGTGGTTGTCGCCCCCGAAAGCAGCAGCTCTGCGCATCCTATCGCTGCGCTAATGCGAACAGCCTCGGGGTCAAGATTCTGCCATCTTCTGTACAGAAACACCAGCCAATCAAAGAGCTTGCTGTTATGTGCCCCGGGCACGCTACGAAATAGGGTCTGATACAAATGATGATGCGTGTTTACAAAGCCGGGAAGCAAGATCTTTCCGGTTCCGTCAATTACTCGATCTGCGTGGGGTTCATTGTGATCATCGTATACACCACTGATAACATTGCCATCTACAAGAACGCTGCCTCCCGGGATTTCGCGGCGCTCTTCGTCCATGGTGGCAACGAGGTCGAAGTTGCGAAAAAGGGTAGTCACCATATCTATTCTCTGCTTAAATCCACGCTGTCAGCTGTTTCCAGGAACGCCGCCATAAGAGAGATCGCCGCTTCTAGATCATCCTGGTGTGCCATCTCTACCACGGAATGAACGTACCGTGATGGAAGTGATAAGGTAACAGCAGCTGATCCTGAGCGGGCACGCTGCATCGCCCCAGCGTCGGTTCCACCCCGCGGCAGTATCTCCATTTGGTAAGGGATCTTGCGCTGGGCGGCCAGATCCTTCATCGCACGCACAAGTCCAGCATGGGATATGGAAGAACTATCAGCAATCTTTATAGCAACGCCCTCTCCAAGCTTTGTGATCTGCTGTGAGCTGGGAACACCTGGCATGTCAACCGCCAAGGTTGTATCCAGGGCAATCGCAATATCAGGATCAACCGCAAATCCAGCAACCTGCGCTCCCCTTAACCCGACTTCTTCCTGAGTTGTTCCGACAAAATACAGGTCGCAGGCAAGCTTGCTAGCCCGCTTAATAGCTTCTATAGCAATGTATAAGCTTGCACGGTCGTCGAGCGCCTTTCCAGATACCACCTCTTCTCCAATCAGGAAATCCTGGCGCAAGGTTACCATATCTCCTATTCCCACTAACTCACGCACCCGCTCCTCGCCTAGCCCCAGATCCACGAATAGATCCTTCATCTCTGGTAGCTTCTTTCTTTCCTCCTCAGTCATGATATGGATAGGTTTTGACCCTATGCATCCAACAAGGTCCCCAGCTTCCGTGTGCACAATGACCCGCTGAGCAATCAGGGTCTTAACGTCAAACCCACCCAAGGGATGAATGCGCAAGAATCCCGTGTCCTTCTCGATGTAGCTTACGATAAACCCAATCTCATCCATGTGCGCAGCTATCATCACTACTGGTCCCTTGCCAGGGAAGTGACAGATGAGGTTTCCCAATTGATCAGTCTGAATAGTCTCTGCCACATCCTTCAATGCACCGCTGACGATCTCACGAATCCGTGCTTCGTGTCCAGGGATGCCTGCCGCCTCACTCAAGTTCTTAAGAAGCTCCATTTGCCCTCCTTATACCCTCTGTATATTAAAGCCTTTACAGCACGCTGGATATCACAAGACTATGACAATAATACTGATTCTTTCTAGGGCAAAACAAGCACGGGTATGATGCTGCAGTCTTTCTTCTTGTAGCGAATGTCCAAACATATAGTATCATTGCTATATGATCCCGCTAAGAGACTACCGTAGAAGCAGAACATTTCCGGCCATTACGGTTGCCCTCATCGTGATTAACTTGCTTGTCTTTTCCTACCAGTTAACAAAAAGCCCGGACGAGAGCCTGATCCTTAACGTGTCATCATGGAGCTCTCATGATCTAAATTTTGCGGATCTCGATCGCCCAGCCTCCTATGTTAGTATTTCCCCCCGAGACCAATTTGTGTTTTCGTATGGATTCATTCCTGGAGAATTCTTCTCTGGCAAGGACCTTCCACCAGAAATCCCAATTCCACTTTGGATAACGCTGTTTACTTCCTTGTTCATTCACGGTAGTCTCTCTCATCTCTTGGGGAACATGCTATATTTGTGGATTTTCGGAGATAATGTCGAGGATGCTATGGGGCACTGGAAATTTCTGCTTTTCTACCTCTTGTGTGGTCTTGTAGCTACTTCTGCTCAGACCATCGTCTCTTCCCACAGTGCCATCCCTCAAATTGGTGCTTCCGGAGCGATAGCCGGTGTCTTGGCTGCATATTTCATGCTTTTCCCTTATTCTCGAGTCCTTACCTTAATTCCTATCTTTTTCTTCATCAGATTGATGGCGATACCGGCTGTAGTGCTTCTAGGTCTTTGGTTTATTTTTCAGGTGATAAGTGGGGCAGGGACAATCGGCGCCACTGGAGGAGGCATTGCCTTCTTCGCCCACATAGGAGGATTCATCGCCGGGGCCCTACTTGTTTTCATCTTCCGTAATCGCAATGTCCCTGTAATCCTGTGGGAAAGGATTCGCCACTGACACTTCTCTTGATAACGCCGTAAACGTAACGATGAACTTTCTCTTGCTACTTCACATCGAAAGCGAAAGCTGTTATCATGATACATCATTCTAGAAATCGATAAAGAGGTGATTAGTAATGAGGACAAAGGCCCTTATGGGTTTTTCTTGTCTGCTTTTGCTGTTTGTCAGCATCGTGGCCATGGCTGATGGTGCTCTCACAGATCACAAACCGATCGTCATAGGTAGCAACTATGAGTTCACCGAAGAAAACGGCGTCATAGGAGGTTCAGGAACGGTCGACGACCCCTACATAATCGCTGGATGGAAGATCGATGCTGGCTACAGCCGTTATGGAATCAGCATTCACCGCACAGATCGTTACTTTGTCATTGACAATGTTCAAATAAGCGGCGCCTCGCAAGCTGGCATCTTCTTAAGCTATGTAGAGAACGGTTTAGTAAGTAATAGCATGATATCAGGAAACTGGATCGGTATTACGCTGAGTTTTGCTTCCTCGAATCGAATCGAGGCTTGTACGCTGACCGCCAATACCGACGGTGTTCACCTCTACTTCTCGCACGATAACCAGATTCTGTGGAGTGTAATCTCCAAGAATGATACGGGTCTCTGGCTTGATGCCTCAAACAACTCCGATATCATAGGAAACACGATATCCCGAAATTACATGGGGACTTATCTCGATCTGGGATCACAAGGAAACATCATATATGCTAATTCCTTTATCGATAATACCCATAACGCCCACTCAGTGAGTACAAATTTCTGGGACAAAGACGGATGTGGAAACTACTGGTCAAATTGGGAAGCAATAGACGCTGACAAAGATGGCATCTGGGATTCCCCCTATGTGATACGAAGCCAAGGCGATCAAGACAATTTTCCGCTAGTTCAAATGTGCCAAGAATAGGCCAACTAGTTCTGACAAACTAACAACGGCGCATAGATCAGAAGACTTTCATACTGGGGTATGGATAACAAGAAGACGCTTGCATGTAGACACTTGGTGTTTCCTCTGGTGATATCTCACCAAAGATGTGTTCCTGCTAGTAGCCAAACCAGCGATCTAGCTACTCCGAAACCTCGGCCCTTATTAGGATTACCGTACCCTGCGGATCATTACCCCAGCTAGCAGCAATGCCGAATCGGAAGAAGGCGAGGAGACTAGACCAGATGTGGAAAGTAAGGAGGCTTGATGTGCGCTGAGAAAATCTCGCAGTACTTGCATAAAGACATGCCTTACCCTCTAACACACGTTCCAATTAGGGATATACGCCAAGGGCAACACATTTCTCAGTGTTTTCTCGCCAAACAGAAGTCTCTGCGCTCAACCAGAGCAGGAGATGCTTACCTAGAAATACTCCTTGGCGACAAGTCAGGAACGGTATCAGCACGTGCATGGACAGAGGCAACCAAGCAGTTTGCCTCGCAATTCGATGAGGGAGATTTCGTGTTCGTTAATGGTCGCACCGAAATCTACCGCAACACGCTACAGATAATCGTACAGACGATCACGCGCCTAGAGACTTATGAGAAGGAACAAGGAAAAATCACTGGCTTCGATCCCAGCCTTCTAGTTCCTACCAGCGAGCACAACATAGATGAGATGTGGAAAGAGCTTACAGAACTGATTTCAAAGATCTCTCCTGATCCCCTTCGGGAGCTTACTGCACAATTGATCAGCGAGAACGAGGACGCGCTACGGAAATACCCTGCAGCAGTGCAATACCACCACTCTTACCTGGGAGGTCTTCTAGAACACACGTTGGAAGTAGCGCGCGGGGTAAGCCAGTACGCATTGACCTGCTCCACGCTCGACCAAGGCATGGCTACAGCAGGAGCAATCCTGCATGACATTGGCAAGGTTAAGGAGCTAGAGAACCCAATTGCTCCTCACTACAGCTTTACTGGACAGCTGTTGGGTCACCTGCTTCTGGGACGAGATATGGTCCGCGAGACAGCAAAGCACATCTCCTGGCCTAACCAACAAATGCCCGAATTGTTAGAACACATTATTATTTCCCACCATGGGGAGTTAGAGTTTGGAGCGGCAATTGTGCCAAAGACTGCTGAAGCTATAACCGTGTACTATTTTGATAATCTCTCTGCCAGATTAAACATGCTAAAAATGCATATAGCCAAAGACGCCGAAGAAGGTTGTTTCACTGATTGGCACGCTCTACTACAAAGGAAGCTTTTTAAAGGCTCTGACAAGCAGTGTTAGTAGCGCTATGCCTTATTGATTTCCTTCTTTCAAGCGCGGCACACCCATATCTAGGGCGGCTTCTGCTACATTAAACGCATAGTCCCTGACTCGTAATAAGCTGCTGAAAATTATTCCCAGGCTAAGCGCATTATGTCCAACCTTCGGCAGCTGTGCCTCTTCTTCCCATTTGCACGTCCGCTCACGCTCGCTGAGGGCTTTATTAGCCTCGCCCAAGTCAGCCTTAAGGAATGCCTCAACGCTTTGGCAAACGATCCTTTCCGCATCATCCTTGAGAAGCTTGATGCGAGAAGCTATCTCCGGCTCTATCGATTCATCAAGTCCTGTTACAGAACGAGAGATTCTAACCGCATGATCGCCGATTCGCTCTAAGATCTTCGCTACGCCATGGAATTCATGAAACATGAGCCGGCTCATTCCTATCTCTTGTTCCAGCAGAAGGTCACGCAGAAGCAGGCCAAGTTCTCGAGACATTACCCTGGTCAAGCGGTCAGCCTCTACGTCCCTCTCCACAACATCGTTTGCAAGCACACTATCACGAGCTAGAAATGCAGCCACAGAATCGTTTAGCATGGCCTGGGTAATAGCAAAGATTCTGCGAAGCGTCGCTTCTCCTGTGAAATCGCGCATGCTAACTATACAGTGAAGGATTATAGAATCCTGAGTTTCATCCATAATCTCTAACCCAACTAGTGATTGAGCAGTCTGCCGCACTGCGCGCCGCTGGTCGGGAGAGATACGAGTCCCGTTAGTCTCTATTACGTCAAAGCCAGTAACGTAACAAGAGATAATCGCGCGCTCTATCCATATCGGGTCCTTACCCTGCAAGGAAAGGCAGACCTTGTTTTCTGTTTTAAGGTCTTCCGGCATCAACAGCAAGCTTCCCGTCTGATTTTCGACCACTATTACCTCTGAGCCACGGTGAATACCAACCTCCGTTGCCCATGCCTTGGGAAGGGTCACAAAGTAGGTCCCGCCGCCTGTAACCTGCACGCTTCTGCTGTTCATTATACCTCCCTAACCTGAGTATAGATCCCAAGAGATATATATACAAGACAGCGCAATATGCACTCGTCTTGCCAATATGCTCTTTATTCCTATAATCATGGGCATACTCGAAAAGCCAAAAGGAGATACTATGAACAGAAGCCACTATTGTGCCCGCCTGTCAGCAAAAGACATCGGACAACAGGTAACCCTGTGCGGTTGGGTAAAGCGACGGCGCGATTTGGGAAGGCTAACTTTCATTGATCTCCGTGATAGCTCAGGGGTGATACAGCTCATATATCCTGGTGATAATACCCAACTCGCCGAGGGACATACACTTAACCGAGAGGATGTGATAGCCGTTTCTGGCGTTGTTCGCCCTCGTAGCGAAGGAAATATAAACGCAGATATGGCGACCGGTGAAATCGAGGTTGAAGTGCATGAAATGGAGATACTCAACCGTTCGTTAACTCCGCCCTTCTTGATAGAGGGGGATGGCTCGGACACTACGGAAGAAACCAGACTGCGCTATCGATACGTTGATCTTAGACGCTCAAGCATGCAACGAAACTTGCGCCTGCGCCATCGGGTTTTTCATGGCCTTCGAAGTTTCTTTACCGAGCAGGATTTCGTCGAGATAGAGACCCCTGTACTTACCA
Organism: uncultured Thermotogae bacterium; assembly: GCA_964552295.1. GTDB lineage: Bacteria > Bipolaricaulota > Bipolaricaulia > UBA7950 > UBA9294 > M55B144. The sequence continues at coordinate 13,458 of CAZKFV010000101.1, forward strand.
AATCCACACCAGAAGGCGCGCGTGATTTTCTAGTTCCCAGCAGAATGTCTCCTGGATCCTTCTATGCCCTACCGCAATCTCCCCAGTTGTTTAAACAGCTATTTATGATCGGAGGTATAGACCGCTATTTCCAACTAGTAAAGTGCTTCCGCGATGAGGATCTGCGCGCAGACCGCCAGCCTGAGTTCACACAGCTTGATCTAGAAGTCTCCTTTCCCGAAGGGAAGGACGAGATATTCTCGCTACTGGAGGGCGCCCTGCAGCGCGTATTCCAAGATCTGTTATCAATAGAGCTTTCAATACCATTTCCACGGATGACTCATGCAGAGGCACTTGCTCGCTACGGATCGGACAAACCCGACCTGCGCTTTGCAATGGAGATACACGACATCTCAAAGATAGTCGGTCATTCTGGATTCCGCGTCTTTGCAGAAGCCGTGTCAAAGGGCGAAAAAGTAGCCGGAATCTGCGCTAAGGGATGCTCTGGTTACTCTCGTGCGCAAATTGATAGGTTGCAAGAGATAGCCATAGCAGCCGGAGCAAAAGGGATGTCATACATTAAGGTTCAAGAACAGGCCTCCTCCCCGCTTCTGAAGTTTGTAGAGCCAGGGATTATTGAATCGATCATCTCCTCCTTTGAAGCAGAGCGGGGTGATCTGATACTCATACTTTCCGGAGAAGGAGTCGAGCAAGGGCTTGGCGCTATTAGGCTGTCGATAGCCAGACAAGAGAAGCTTGCTGGGCAGGGCTGGAACTTCATCTGGATTACCGACTTTCCGCTTTTTGGCCTGGACGAGCAAGGCAATATTACCAGCGAACATCACCCATTTACCTCACCTCACGCAGAGGATTTACACCTTCTGGAGCAATCACCTCTAGCCGTAAGATCAAATGCCTACGATCTGGTCTTAAATGGGATGGAGATGGGAAGTGGGAGTATCCGTATCCACTCGCGCGCTATCCAAGAGAAGGTTCTAGGAATGCTGGGGATAACGCCGGAGAGCGCGGAGGCTAGGTTCGGCTTCTTTTTGCATGCCTTGGACTACGGAGCGCCCCCGCATGGCGGATTTGCCTTGGGATTAGACCGGCTAGTTATGCTGATGGCCGGCGAGAAGTCACTGCGGGACGTAATCGCCTTTCCGAAAACCACTGCGGGGATCTGTCCGCTAACAGACGCTCCAATGCCAGTAGATGACACCCAACTGGAAGAACTGGGACTGGCCCGCAGAGGGAGAGATTTATCTTGAAGCAAGCTACCCAACCAGATAAAGTCCAACAACTTGAGCTTATTATAGCCTTATCATAAGGATTAGCGCACGTTGAAGCGCGAAGTAATAGGGCGGATAATTTCGTGGACTAGCCGTGAAAAAACCAGATAGCACACACATACGGAAGCTCATGTTGACCTTGGTGCTGATTGCCTTGGTCGCGGTTGTGTTCATTCTCGCTTCGGGAATAGATAGCGTAAGTCCCCTTGCTGGCAAGCGCCTTCCAAACCCATTTGCGGGCTTTGGAGACATCGCTCTATCAGAAAGCACTCAGGGATCGCCATGGGGAGCAAACACATTACGCATACTGATTCAGGCTCTCTTTGCTCTCGGAGCAGCAGCTGTTCTGCTTTTTGTCATCTTTTCAAGAGAGCACAGGAAGCAGTTTGCTATTATTGCTGTTTTCCTGCTACTTATCACCTTGATCCTGGCCCAAGTGCGGGAGATTCCACAATCCCAACAACAAGTTCAATTGCAAAATGAGATGAATACAGAAATCGGACAGCCTCCACTTGTCGAGCAAGTGGAGATAGACATTCCAAAGGTCAATCCAACAAACTGGCAGTTGATAGTCATAGCCCTTGGATCCTCATTGGTTCTAACCCTAGCTGGTTCCGTCTTCTTCATCAAGGTCTACCCGTTGCTTCGTTCACGTTCTTCGAATCGGATAAGTATCTTAAACCAATTAGGCAAAAGCGCGGGCCTGGCTGCCCATCGAATAGTCACAGGTGATGATCCGCGGGCTGCTATTCTTCGATGCTATCAGGAAATGACACAGATAGTAAGTAAACATGACGGGGTGCCCGACCACTCGTACTTCACCCCACGCGAGTTCGCCTCGCGCCTGAGCCAACGAGGGATGAACAACAAAGACGTTGACAGGTTGACCGCCATTTTTGAGGCTGTACGTTACGGTGGGCGGAGCGGAGCGGACTTTGTCAACGAAGCCATCTCTTGCCTACGATCAATTCATCGAACTCACGCACTGGGAGAGCCTGTATGAGACGCAAACCTAGGCTAGGGACTATCTTTATTGGCTTTGGTATCTTCATCAGCCTGACACTCGTCTTTGCTTTTCCATTAAGGACAATCTTCATGAGATCGATTGTCACTCCGCTCATAGATTCCATCCTGGTGCTGCGCTGGTACGTTCATCGATTACCACAGCTCATGCTATGGATCATACTTATCATTGCTGGATCAATCATAGCAATGCGATTTCTAACAAGAGCATTTCCGTTTCCCAAGAGAAGAAAAACACAGCGATATAGCTTCTCCAAGCCTGATGCGAGAAGCGATCTCCAGCAGCTCTGCACACTGATTGATCGTAGCTCCCATCACACGTTTGCCCGCCGCAGAATCGCAAGCGAACTAGCACCTTTGTGTATACGGCTTATCGCTCACCGTGAGAGGCTGCTGCTAGGAGAGGCCAGCAAGCGCTTCAAGTCATTTCAATGGTGCGACGATGAGGCGGTGAAGACATTCTTTGATTTCCGCCAACCATATCACAGCATCAAGAAAGGAAAAGCTTTTCGCGCGAGGTTGGATCATGTTGTCTCTTTTCTCGAACGCTATTACCAGGGGGTATAAATGGATATTGAAGCAACTGGTGAAAGAAGCCAGGCGATTATCGATGAAGTAAGCAAGGCAATCGTAGGTAAAGGTCCCCTTTTAAGCAAGGTGATGGTAGGCCTTCTTGCTGGGGCACATATCCTTTTTGAGGATTATCCAGGTCTTGCAAAGACGTTGATCGCTCGCAGCTTCGCTCAGGTACTGGGAATGGATTTTAAGCGCATCCAATTCACCCCTGACTTACTTCCAAGCGATATAACCGGTTCACATGTATTCGATCGCGAGACAGAGGAATTCACCCTTACCGTTGGCCCTATATTTGCCAACATAATCCTTGCCGACGAGATCAACCGCGCTACGCCAAAGACACAGTCAGCACTACTAGAGGCAATGCAGGAATCGCAAGTAACAATAGACGGCGAAACCCATCCCCTTCCACTACCATTTATAGTCATAGCTACTCAGAACCCAATCGAATACGAGGGCACCTTTCCTCTGCCAGAAGCCCAGCTGGATCGTTTTATGGTTCGCCTCTCGGTGGGATATCCAAATAAAGACGAGGAAGTAGAGATATTAAGAAGAAGGCGAGAAAGAAAATCCGACGAGATAAGGCTGACTCCCATCGCTAGTGCTGCCACTTTGCTGGAAATGCGTGCTTGCGTTGAAGAGATCTTCGTCGAGCCGGACATAGAGAGATACATAGTTTCAATCGTTGAAAGAACACGCACCGATAATGAAGTCTACGTAGGCTCCAGTCCTCGCGGATCTCTTGCCCTTCTGAAGCTCGCGCGGGCTCAGGCAGCCCTTTCTGGAAGAGACTTCGTCTTGCCCGATGATGTGAAGGAGTTTGCAGGACCAGCGTTGGCGCACCGCTTGATCCTCAATCCGGATCTTTGGTCAAAGAGGGTAACCGCAGCCGATATCATAGAAAGGATACTTCGACTTGTGCCCGTGCCAAAGGTAGACTAAGCGTGTCCGGTTCTGGAAAGATTGGTACCATATTGACAATCGCCATAATGCTCTTGATTTTTGGCGTTGTTATAAGAGACGGAAGGGTCTTGAGCATAACTATCCCGTTCTTTCTATACGCTGGGGTCGCTCTGTTGAGCGCCGGTAAGGCTCGTGCGCCAGACATTATTCTTAGCAGAAAGCTAAGCACAGCCAGAACAACAGAAGGAGAAACGGTTGAAGTCGTAGTCACCCTAGAAAATACCGGCCCCCCGATCCCCTGGATTGGGGTAGTTGACCATATTCCATCTGAACTGTTAATTAAACAAGGTACAACTAGGCACTTCGCTAAGCTTGATGCAGGTGAGAAGACCACCTTTTTTTACACGTTGCGAGTTCCAAGAGGCTTGCATACGCTTGCGGGTGCAGACATAACCACGTGGCAGAAGACAACCCTAGTACCAAAACACGAGTTTCTTACAAGCAGTACAGACATCCTTGCTATTCCCATAGCGGAGCCAATAGGTGACATTGAAATAAGGCCAGAGCGTACGCGAGCCTACGCGGGGCTAGTCCGGGCAAGCATGGGAGGAAGCGGAATAGATTTCTTTGGATGCCACGCATACTCAAGCGGTGATGACATCCGTCGCATAAACTGGCGGGCCTACGCGCGAACCCGCAAACTGATAGTCAATGAGTATGAACAAGAGAGGATCGCAGACATCACAATATTCCTTGACGCGCGGGAAAGAGCCAACCCAATCGTGGGAGAGAAGACAACATTTACGTACTCAGTTCGCGCTGCAGCGTCTATGTCAAGTTATTTCATCAAAAAAGGTAACAACGTTGGCTTGTTCATCTACGGTGAATACATGAACTGGACCTTTCCTGGGTATGGCAAGAATCAGCTAAGGAGAATCCTAGATTCACTAGCATTAGCCCAGACAGCCAATAAAGACGTCTTTGATGACCTCCAGGCTGTTCCAACTCGGCTCTTCCCGCCACGTTCGCAGCTGGTGATGATATCTGGATCTCTAGACGAGCACGATGTAGAGATCATAGGAGTACTACGCGCCCGTGGCTACAGAATTATTATGATCATACCAGATATGCTTAGTTGCAAGGCACAACAGATCCCTACGACCCAGGAAAGCACCTTGGCGCTACGCATCGTCAACCTTCGCCGTAGGCTGATAGTGGACGCTCTTGCCCGAATCGGGGTGGAAGTAGTTCAGTGGAACACTGCCTACTCATTGGCATCAGTTACTTCCTGGATCCTATCCAGACAGGGGCGCAGACTAGCATGAGAAAGCTAGCAATGATATTTTCCATATCAAGCGCAGCGTTGATCGCCTTTACGTCCGCAAAGGCAGAATCTATTCCCCTTATGATTGGGGCAATCGCTTTTGGACTAGCTTGGATCATTGTTGTATCAATGGATGCCTCACCAGTAAACATAAGCATGCTTTTAGCTGCAGAAACTGCTATCGCCTGTCTGAATATACTTTATGGGGCGTCTTTTTATCTGACAGGCTTAGCAATCGGTCTTTTCATCATATCGTGGGATCTAGCCTTAACTGCCAGGACAATCGCAGGCTTATCATCAACTAACAGAAGACGCTTTTGCATCCATCACTTCATTCAGATAGCGACTATCTCAGCGCTAGGATTTGGGTTTCTTATCATACCGAATCAGATTGAAATGACCATTGGTTTCCGAACCGCCCTTGGACTGAGCATGGCAGCATTGATGCTTGCCTGTCTTCTACTTAAGCTCATTACCAATAGAACCTCTTAGTGCAGACAGTTTCAATATTCGGTATCAAGCTTACTAGCATCTTGCAGTCAACAAAAGAAAACGGGCGATCGTAATGACCGCCCGTGTGATCACATAAAGATTTATTGGAAAATGACAGCATCTCCACTTATCGATACCTTAACTCGCCCATTGGAGTAACCGCTGATTGTGCCACCTAACGAAGGCGACCCCCTGCCAGCAGAGGGATAGAGGAAGTAAGATACTATCCATGTCTCCCCTGCCTGCATCGGATTCATCCACAGTATCTGTAGGTTCTGTCCTTCTTTCTTGGTCACTGCATCCCCAATATCTAGTATCTCCCATTGCCAACCAACAGGAATCGTTTCCTCAAGCCCTACTGCCTTTATTTCGTCGTATGCGCTAACGGCGATCTCCACCAAAACTGAACCATTCTTATCTGGCGTTACCTCGCGTACCGCAAAGAGAGAGCTGTCTCCCACGTAAAGTCCCTTCTTACATGTAGTGTAACGACCTCCGCCTTCATTTACCCTAAGGGTAACAACAACAAAACCGTCCTTGTAGAACGCGTGCTCAACGGTAGGCTGCGGTGTAGAAACGTCGTAAACTCCATCCCCATCGAAATCCCAATCATAGCTTACAGCATCATTTGACAAACTGTCCTGGCATACCGTAAAACTGATGTCTTCTCCAACCTCTGGATTATAAGTGGCTGGCGAATAGTCCACAGCTCCAGCCTGCGCGGTTATGCCAAACAAGGCCATCACACCAGCAGCAACGAGGAGCAACTTAAACCTATTATTCATTTTCCCCTCCTAAAATCTCAGTTCTAGACCACGAAGCACATCCAAAAAAGCTAGAAAAGCGGATCATGCACCGAGGCATCAATCAACCAATAGGCGATTAGATCGCGGATGTCGTCAAGTGTGACAATTTCTTCTGCCGTGTAAGCTACCGGCTGTGTGCTTAACCACAGCGAAACCGCATACTGGATTTGCTCGAACGAAATCTGCTCTGGCAAGCAAAGATCGATATCTTCCCCCTCAATGTTCCAACGCGAGATAACAACTCTTATTGGAAGGCGTGATTTAAGTGTAATCTTGTCCTCGCCTGTGATCACCTCGGACAATCGCGGAGACGAGCTTCGCACAACACCGCTTAGGGTACCCTCAACGGGCTCATCACAGGCTGCGGGCGCAGTAAGGGTATATTCAATAACCCGTGTGTCGCCCGGCTCAAGCGTCTCCATGAATAGCCAGTCAATTGTGTCCCTACGTAATGTGGCAGTAGCATTATCTTTTTCAGTGAACGTCCATCCGTCCGGTATGTTCTCATGCATGGTCAGACCATGTATTAGTGTGTTTGCGGTAAGCGTTATTCGTACCTTAACAGCGGCACCGGCAATGGTTTCATCCCCGGGAATACAAGTATCTATATCCCTTAGCGCGGTAAGGCTCTTGATAACGTTTAGAGTCTTACTCAAGACGTCGCTTTCGCCTTCATTGTCAGTTACCTTTAAATTGACCGTGGTTTCACGCGCCTCAACAAATGTGTGTCGTATGTCTGAGGAGGCTCCATCGATCTCAAACACCCCATCACCGTCCAAATCCCACGCATATGAGACTATGCTCCCATCCGCGTCGTACGATCCACTAGCGTCAAGAACCGTGGAAACAGCAACACGGGGATCGGCAGGATCCGTATCAAACAAAGCAGTAGGCGAAGAGTTCTTCACCACAATTTGCTTAATGGCAGGCGCAGATACTCTACCATCATTGTCTGTCACCACAAGCCTCACGGTGTAACTACCGCTACAGGAATAGCTGTGTTTCGCGTGCTGAACATCCGAGGTGCTTCCATCTCCGAAGCTCCATTCCCATGAGACAATCTCTCCATCGGCATCCTCTGATTGATCAGTGAATACGATCGCATCCGTCGTGCTCGCTTTGGTCGGTGAATACGAAAAGCAGGCCTCAGGCGGTGATGGCGGGGCAGGTGGTACAATGGCCATAAATGAGCTGCCTGAAACATCGAGCTTGCCGCTGGTTCCACGAAATGTCACGTAAGAAACGCTCGTCGCGCCTACGTCTGTTGATAATTTCCCCTTGCGCGTTGCCTGAACCGCAATATCGGCTTTCCACTCTCTTCCCAATTCAATGTCCCCAATCTCGAATGTTAGGCTTGTGGTCCCATCAGCGTTTGCAATTACGCGGGTAGCAGCTGGAATAGATCCCAGATAACTTACACCACTTGGAAGCACCTTGTTTAGGACCACGCTAGTGCCCGGCGCACTTACAGCAAGCAAGTCGTGTATTCTTGGTATAGTGGAACTGATAGGACGGCTGAAGAATCCTCCGTCAGTCTCCGTAGCAAAGCCCTGCAGTAGATTGCTGTCCATTAGATATCCAATCCCGACCGAAATAATCCGGATACCAGCTTGGCTGGACAAATCACCTTCTTCCGCCGGATCACGACCAACATTGCTCTGTCCGTCAACCAGTAGAATTTCTGTTAGAATTGCATCCGGCCTGCTGTTACTAGTTAGCTCCAGACGAGCAACCTCTAGGGCGTCACCAAAAGCAGATTTACCACCGGTTTCCATATTCGCAATTGCTTGCTTCACTTCAAGCTTACTGTAACTGAGAGGCACAACAAGTTGCGCCGACGTGGAAAAGGAAACCACGCCGACACGATCTTCTTCAGACAGTGAATCAATTAGATCGAAAGCAAATTCTTGGGCCTTAGAAATCTGCGCAGTGGCAGATAAATCTATAACGATCACACAGTCGATAGGGTACCGCACGTCGCCACTGCCTCCACCAACCGACAGGCTAATCGTTGCCGTGTCCGGCATCCCCGTTCCGGCAACGTATATCTCCTGCGGACTTATGGACTGCCTAACCTCCAGGTGAGCCGCCCCGTCAGCAAGGGCTGGTACCGTGAACAGCACAAGTACCAGTAATAGCCCGGCGAGGGGTCTCCCCCTCGCCGTTGCTCTACTCTTCCTATTTTGTCTCATACGTTACCGTCTCCTAGTCCAAGATAGACCCACTAGTCACCGCATGGCATGCAGCCGGTGCTGCCTTCACAGGGTCCAAGCACTGATCCAGGAAGCGGATCACAGATGTTAGTGCTGGTCAGCCAGTAGGCAATGATCGTCTTCAGGGTCTCGTAGCTGACGGTCCTGCCACAGGTGCGCGGTACAAGCTCATCCTCTAACCAAAATGCTATCGCTCTCTGTACTTGCTGGAATGAGATCTTGTCTGATAGGTTTATGTCGATCGTGTCGTTATCCACGTCCCAACGAGATATTGCCACAATCACCGGAAGACAATCGCTAACTATGACGGTGCTATCACCAGTCACAAATTTATCCTGACACGGAAGTGCGCTATCAACAACACCCCTGATCTTATCGTTACTGACATAGCAAGGGTCGCTCCCACTTGTCTCTATTGCCTCAGTTTGTGGGACTTCAACCTGATAGATAATTGTCTTCATCATTCCAGCTTGGATCTTGCTCGGATACACCCATTCAACCTGGGAGCGCTTGTAGATGAACCCGTCGTTTTCGATGGGGATTACCTTCCATCCAGTTGGCAAATCCTCTGCAAGCCCTACGCCATACATGTCTTGATCAGCGCTGATCTCGACCTTAACGGTGAACGTATTTCCCGCAAGGTTTCCTTGACCGTCGATGTAGTTCAGTAGTATGTTATTGCACGGCACGGGTGTGGCAATAGTGCGCACCGCGTTTATGTTCGCTTCCTCCATCGGGGGAAGGTCTACATCTACCGGCGTGCAGGTGTAAGCATACGCCGAGATCTCTTTCATATCTTCCAGGCCGATAACCGCGCCCTGAGTCCAAGGAACATATTCCTCATTCTGCCACATCTCCAATGCCCGCTTCAGCTGCTCCGGCGAGATTTTCTGCGATAAGCGGAGATCTATGCTGTCCTCGCTCTCATAGTCAAACCTGGGAACAAGGTGCGCAATAGCTGTATTCAAAGGCAAAGCATCCGTAACCTCTATGCTGTAATCACCTTCTACAGGCAACTCCAACGCTGGAGTGCGCGCTTGGAAGATACCAGCAATATCGAAACAGACAGGAAGCGTCGTTGCAACCAAATCGCTGCTTCCAGGAACAGTTACTTCATAGGAAATTACCTTAGTTGTACCGGCTTTTATTCTGTCTATAAACACCCACTGCACAGCAGCTCGCTTGAAGGCAGCCCCCGCATTCTCCAAAGGCTTAATCTTCCAACCCACCGGAAGCTTCTCCTCCAAACCAACACCGGCAAGATCCATTTCTGGTTCAATACGAACAACAACCTTGAATGTACTTCCCGGAAGAGCGGAAACCGTCGAAATGGTTCGAGTCACGTTAACAGCAAGATCGGATATGTTAAGCGACATACTAAATCTCTCAGTCGCCCCTTCCGAGTCTGTGGCACGCAATGTGACCCGCTTTGTTCCTGCTAGCGTGTAGTTATACGTCACAACAGGACTTGTTACTTTCTCATCGAATAACCCGTCACCATCGAAATCCCACGCATACTCAGTTATTGTGCCATCCGGATCAAACGTAGAGCTGGCGTCAAAGGTAACTGGCTCATTGATGTGGGGTTTAGTAGGCGAAGTAACAAATGATACTTGGGGTGGCTCATTTGGCGTTCCCTTAACTACTATACCATCAATTAGGTTAAGATCCACTGCTTGTGGAGCGTCCAAGGACCCTGTTAGAAACTTAGCCGCGGTAATTCCTGATGCAAACAACGGCATTACCTTGAGTTCGAAGTCCCTTCCCAGGGGTCCAAGTACCATTCCATCAGCCTTTCCTTCATCCCAATGCCAGGAAACCTTTCCAGTGGGAGGTGTAATCTCCCAGGTCTCGCGGAAATCAACCGCGCCATCATCCGCAACAATGAAATCTGCTCCAGCAGGAACACCTGATAGAGTAAATGTTGTTGTACCTGCCGCGCCCCCTGTATCGCTCAACAGTACAAACAGGGATATCTCGCCTGTCGTGGTATTGCGATACAGGAACATCACAGCTGTGTTTGTTTCTTCAAGGCCTGTATCCGACTGGTTGTTAGCCAGACTGTAATAATCGATTGCAGCGGTCGTTCCAGCCAGCGGCGTTATTTGCACCGACTCGACCCTATCCCCTTGGCTCACCGTGTAGTACCCCGACTCCTGGGCAAGTACACTCGCCGAGAGTAGGAGGGTGCCGAGTACCAAGAGGAGGAAAAGGCCATAAAGGCTAACCTTATACACCTTCATTGCTACCTCCTTTGTGCTCATCATTTGTATTCAGTTCGCAAAAATACACCATTACCATTCTACCAATCACCTTCCTTGAAAGTCTGTAACGTCAGTTACTGTTACCTCTCGCCGTCGGCTCACAGCAATACCGCCAATTGGTACAAGGCATTATCGATTGCCGCTTTTGCAGCCTCTGTCGGATCAGCTGTTAACAAAGAAAAGAGGGGTTTGTCCTCTGTGGTAACAGCTGTGGTAAACTCTATCTCTCCAGAAGAGCTAAAGACTGTAACAAAAACACCGACGGTTGCCTTCTTTTCCATGCCCAAAAAGAGACCGAGCGGGCTGGTAAGTAGCTTGACTGAATTATCGAGAAAGGAGCTAGCCCCAAGGAAGAGCAAAGAACGCTCAGGACAAAAAGAGATAAAGCTCTCCCAACGTACAATCCGAAAGACAACCAGATGATTCGCATCCAGTGCCTGTGCCAGCCTGCGCATCCCGTCAAGCGGAACGCTGTTTCCGATGTAAGTGTTCGTCAGCCTCTGCGCGTACATCAATTCTCCGGCTGAGGCAACGCTAGATCCGGTAATGACTGCGCAGTGCTGACTGGCGTAGTTCTTCAGTATATCTAGCTGTGCTGCTGGAACAGGAACCGCAGCCTGCACAAAAACCCCCACCTTTTCCTTCTGGCCGAACGCCGGCACGATCATCGTAAGAATGATCAACAGGAAAACAATTCCGCACAATGCGTTGCGCGCTCTGGTCAACATATCTCGTCCCACCACCCATTTGGATCCGTGTTTCATTGCCCGAAGTCTAGCCGGAATGGGTAGTTGAGAGAAAGGAAAGGTGTCGATAGTGGTGCCCGGCTTTGTCTAGAGGGGGTTAGACAAATGTCCGCTGCCAGTCAGTCGTGCATCTTGAGAATGAGAAACCCAACAACTATAGCAGGAGGAATATGAGTAGCGTATTTACCAAAGCCCGTAGCTCAATTCCTATCTAACTAGAACGAGATCTCTTTGGGGTTCTGAGCGGCGTGTGGATGTAGCGGACCAGAATAGATTTTCAGCTTACGCAGCATTCGCCTTCCAAGCGTATTCTTAGGAAGCATCCGGCGAACTGCCTCGCGCACAGGAACTGTCGGCCGTTTTTCAGAAAGCTTGCGGTATGTTATCTCCTTAAGACCACCCATGTACCCTGTATGACGTTGGAACAGTTTCTGATCCCACTTGTTCCCAGTTAGGCTTACCTTCTCAGCATTAATCACTACAACATAATCGCCTGTGTCAACGTGAGGGGTGTAAATGGCTTTGTGCTTTCCTTGCAACAAAACTGCTATTTCGCTGGCCAAACGGCCCAACGGTTTGCCATCCGCATTGACAACATACCAATCCCTGTTCCAGCTATTCCCTATTTCTTCGTTCTTTGCCACAAAAGTCCGTTGCATATTCATTGCTCCTTGCTATTCACACTTGCAAAAGTATATCCCCGCGTCTTGCCGCTGTCAAAACATCCCTTGCACAGCTGATTGATAGAGCGCTAAAATCGTAATATCATGAGCGTACATAGAAAGCCAATAGCTGCTGGAACATTTTATCCAGATGCATCCAGGGATCTGACGCTCGTATTAGAACGACTGTGCCCATTTGTGCCCAGCCAGACAAAGCTAAATTCATCGGTAGGATTGATTGCCCCGCACGCCGGCTATGTTTACTCGGGATCGGTGGCCGGGAAGGCCTTCTCACTACTTGCCTCAATGGGAACACCAGAGTGGGCAATTATATTGGGATCGAACCATACTGGAATGGGATATCCGATATCGACCGTTATAGACCAGACTTGGGAGACCCCTCTGGGAACTTCCACCGTCTCATCAGAGATCGCTCAACAAATAATCACTGGAGGAGCACGGGTAGCTCCGGAGGCGTTCCTTCATGAACACTCAATCGAAGTGCAGCTTCCGTTTATTCAGCACCTGTTTGGGTTGGATATCCCATTTGTTCCCATCTGCATCATGCTTCCCCCACTAGAGGATATTATCGCTCTAGGTGAGGTAATTGCGGGCGTGTCAAAAGAGACCACCGGCGTTGTTGTCGCTAGTAGTGATTTTACCCATTACCAGCCCAGCCACATCGCTCACAGGTTAGACCACCAGGCAATCGAGCACATCGTTGCTCTCGATTTAGACGGGTTTTACCACAAGTTGATTTCCGAAAGGCTCACCATTTGTGGGGCAGGAGCAATAGCCGCATTGATGAGCTGTGCGCGCCGCCTGGATTGGAAGGGGGAACTCATCTCTTACACTACTTCAGGTGACATCACCGGCGACCAGACTGCAGTTGTTGGATATGCTGCCATTTCATTTATTGGAGGAAAGGATGATAAATAGTATGACTGGCTTTGGCGTGGGAACAGCCACTGGCGAAGGTTGGAAAGCGGAGGTAACTCTCCGCACCCTGAATAATCGTTTTCTATCCGTCCACGTCCGTTCCTTCCACGATCGCCCACACTTGCAGGTAAAGGTAGAAGAGATGATCAAGCAATCGTTCAACCGGGGAGATGTCGGGGTGTTAGTCTCCCTAGAACGCGACTCAGAATCCGATGAAATGGAGGTTTTCTCTTCACAGATAGCCCAGAGATACCTAAGAGGATTGCAAAAGTTAGCTAACCAGTTCGCTCTTCCAACCCCTCCCAGCCTATCCGATCTGATAGCCGTGGGCGCATTACAGCTTTCAACTAACCAAGAGAGCGATCCGGGAATGGTAGTGCAGCAAGCCTTAAAGCAGGCGATCGCCGCAACAACAGAGGCAAGGGCCAAAGAGGGAGAACACCTAGCTGCTGAGATCGACAAAATTCTGAAGAAGCTGACGTCCCTAGTTAGCGAAGTGAAGGAGCGTCTTCCACAAGTGCAGAATAACCTCCGACAGCGTATGCAAGAGAAGGTGAATTCTCTCGAAGTAGAGGTTGACGCTGCGCGAATGGAGATGGAGATCGCGCTAATTGTAGAACGCTACGATATAGAAGAAGAGATCACGCGGTTGCGGGGACACATCAGCCGAGCGGGATCCATTCTCTCATCGGATCAGCCTGTCGGCAAAGAGCTGGACTTCCTTAGCCAAGAGATGCTTCGCGAAGTTAATACCCTGGGCTCAAAGTCTCGCGATCTGCAGATCAATGGTCTGGTTATAGACATGAAACTTGCTGTAAACGCCTTCAAGGAACAAGTACAGAATGTCGAATGACAGGATCAGTGAATACAGACGCGGGATTGGAGGTGGTACAGCATTCGTCGTTTGCGGACCATCTGGGGCTGGAAAAACCTCAGTAATCGAGCTTGTGATGCAGGCTTTGCCACAGCTTTCTTACTCTGTGTCTTTCACCACGCGTCCCCCACGAAGTGACGAGATAGACGGTGTAGATTATCACTTCATAAGCAACGCTCAGTTCGAAAGCCTCATTACGAATGGTGATGTGCTCGAGTATGTAACATACCTGGGACACCAATACGGCACTTCACGCGATCAGCTTGTGAATCTCTTTGCCAAGGGCAAAGATGTGATACTTAACATAGACGTAAATGGCGCTAGAACGCTAATGAATCGAGGCTTGCTGCGGTTCTCAACTGTCTACATCTTTCTTACTCCGTCATCCTTGCGGATCCTCGATGCACGCCTGCAGGAACGTGGAACCGAAACGGAAAGGCAAGTTAAACTACGCCTACAAGTAGGAGCAGAAGAGATCAAGTCAGCCGAAATGTTCGACTATTTGGTAATCAATGATCAGCTCATGTCCGCTGTGGATGAGCTTCGCTCAATTATTGTCGCCGAGCGATGTCGGGTGATTCAAGCACATGACTAGAACAGGAGTTGATATAGTAGAGGTTGACCGCATCAAGCGCCTTCATGCCCAATACGGGAATCACTTTCTCCAACGCGTATTCACAAAAAGGGAGATCGAGTATTCGTTTCAGGCAAAGACCAACACGCGCTACCAGAGATTGGCAACCCGATTTGCAGCCAAAGAAGCCGTAATCAAGGCTATAGGGCATGCAGTACCTTTCAGCGCCATCGAAGTGAATAATGAGACCTCAGGCAGACCTGCCATCATCTGCAATCTTACAAAAGGAAGAATTGAGGCCAGTCTGTCTCATACAGACAAACTGGCCATCGCTTTTGTACTAATTGAGGATACCTGAAGACCTACTTACGCCCCACACCCTGTCCGGTGACCTTTAGGTTCTTCTCCACAAGGCGCTTGAGTTCCTTTCCCGGCTTGAAAAGAGGCACTACCTTGGCGTCGACCTGAATCGGCTTCTTGGTTTGGGGATTAATGCGACTACTGGGGCGGCGCGCACGAACAGCGAACTTACCGAATCCTACCAGTTTAACTTCCTCCCCGTGCTTAAGCGAGTCAGATATAAGTTGAAGAATCGAGTCAAGAAGCTGGCGTGCTTCTTTCTTAGTCAAGTCCGCCGACTCAGACAAACGATCGATGAATTCACCTTTGTTCATTATAGATCCTCCTAAAAGATCCTCTAGTTATTAAGATTCTGTGCCTTCGTCTATGGACGCGTTGTTCAGGAGGTCGCGCATACTCAAGCTCTCATGGCCGGAGTCATCCAGAAAAGAGCTATCTACACGCTCCTTTGAGCGCTTTTTCGAACGCGGCCTTCGTGGCTCACGACTTACAGGCACCTCAGGCGGGCCGAATAAATTGCGCATAGTTAGCCGCACCTGCTTCTTATCTTCATTGATCCCGATGATTTTTGCCTGTACTTTGTCCCCCACAGAGAGGACATCTTGCGGTGTGGCAATCCGCTCATCGCTGATCTCAGATACGTGAATTAACCCATCAACATCATCAGTAATCTTCATGAAGGCTCCAAAATCCTTGATCTCGGTAATCTCGCCCTCGATCACCTGATCTATGGAGTACTCATCAACAAACTTGCGCCATGGGTTGGCCTTCAACTCTCTAATACTCAGACTTATGCGCCTTTCCTGTGGATCAACGCTTAGTATCTTAACTTCCACATCATCGCCCTGCTTCAGAACGTCACGCGGATGGGCGACATGCCCCCAATCAAGTTCAGAGACGTGAACCAAACCTTCTACGCCATCCTCCAGCTTAACGAAGGCGCCAAAATCGGTGATCTTGGTAACTGTACCAACTACACGTTGTCCAATCGGATACTTAGCTTCCCCATCCTCCCACGGATCACGCTGCGTACGGCGTAGCGAGAGACTGATCCTGTGTGTATCCTCATCGCAGCTAAGAACCACAACCTCTACTTCGTCACCTTCTCGCACGACTTCCTTAGGGTTATCCGGATAACCCCAGGACAGCTCAGATATGTGCACCAAACCTTCAACGTCTTCCTCCAGCTCCACAAATGCGCCAAAATCGGTTACGCTTACTACCTTCCCCTTAACTAAAGTCCCCGCGGTGTACCGCTCACTTATTCCTTCCCACGGGTTAGGACGAAGGCGCTTGATGGACAACGAGACTTTCCCTTTCTCCTTGTCAAAATCGATAACCATAACCTCGACCTTGTCATTTGACTTGTACTGACTAGGCGGAACAGGAAGGTCCTTCCATGCAATCTCCGAGCGATGCACAAGCCCCTCAAAACCACCGATGTCAACAAACAAACCGAAGTCGACAACGCTACGGATAGTCCCCTCAATTACCTGTCCGTTTTCTAGGTTCTCGAACAGGGCCATGCGTTGCTTCTTTTCCTCATCTTTCAGGTATTGCTTGTGCGACACAACAAGGTTCTTGTCACGACGGGAGAGCTCCAGGATCTTCAACGGAACACGCATCCCTTTCAGCTCTTCTATCGCACTTGGAAGGTCACTTCCCAGGTGCGAACCTGGGAGAAAAGCACGAATCCCATCAAGGTTAACGTGGTAACCTGCGTTCTTTACCTCGTTTACGATCTCTCCCTCAATGATCCCGCCATCGCGGTGGGCTTCTTCGAGAGAGTCGATTCGCTTCTCGTATTCAGCTTGTTTTTCCGATGCATATACGGTTCCCTTCTCCTCATCAATGTAGGTTACGAGAACCTCTATCTCTTCCCCTTCCTCAACCTTTCCCTCTTTGCGGAAGGGGGAAAGCTCTCCCACAGGGAGAATGCCTTCGGATTTGTAGCCAATGTCTACGAGAATCTCGTTATCGTTTATCTGTACCACCGTTCCTGTGATTGTGTCACCACGGCTGTACATCTTTACGTCGCTTTCAGCAAAAGCGTCTTCCATCCTAATTTTTTCTTCCATATTCCTATCACCTGTTAGTAAGATTTCCCCTTCCCCTTTCATCTCAGGGTCGGAGCCCGCAAGCAGATCTTATAAGTTTTCTACTATCCTCCTCCTTTATCAAGCTGCGTCTATCCGCTCCATTAGACGTTTAGTTAGAACAGATACTCGTTGACTCGGCTTTTTCGGAAGCACTTCAACTTCTTTCTCAAGCTCCGCTAAACTCACTGCCTTGCCAATTAATATAGTCACTCGCGGAAAGCCAAACGGATAGCGGGGCGGATAGGGTCCTTCACTTTTAAGCTGCACGGGAAGAATAAGCTTTCGAGTACGCCTGGCAAAGTGTAACACGCCTGGCTTAGCATCCCCTTCCAGCCTGGTTGTTCCCTCTGGAAAGATTCCCACAAGTCTTTCTTTTCTCATCATGTCCAGAACACGCCGTAAATCGCTCTTACTAAAGTCTTCCCGATTAATGGTCGTGGAAAAGAGCCTTAGCAATGGGCGAAAAATGAGGTTTCTTTCCAGCCCTTTTCGAGCAACAAAATGGATCCGCTTACCGATACCAAAAGCTACAGCCAAAAGAGGAATGTCCCAGTAGCTACGATGACGAGCTACGACAATGTACTCTTTTCCTGCCTCGATCATCTCTCTTCCCTGCACTCGCACCTTAAATAGAGCTCGAGCAGGAATAAAAACAAGAAAAACCACTAAAGCATAAACACAATTTCTAAAGAGATCATTAAGCCGCTTCGTCACCAGTATGGAACCGCTCCTCGACCAGAGCTATCGCCAGCGAAGTAACCTCGGCGAGGCTCTTATTGTCCGTACGAATTATAGTTGCATCGAATGCAGGGTTCAAGGGTGCAATAGTACGAGTTTGGTCGCGTGTATCACGCTCGATTATCTCCTCCAATATCCCGCCTGAGTTCATCTCGTGACGCTGTCTTGCTCGCCGCCCGGCCCGTTCCTCTGCTGATGCCTCCAGGAATATCTTCACATCCGCGTGTGGCAAGACAACCGTCCCGATATCCCGTCCTTCCATGACAACGTCCCTGTTTGCAGCGATCTCCCGTTGTAGTGAAACCAGAAGATCACGCACCTCCGGCCTCGTGGCGACACGGGATGACGCCTGGTCAAGCCGCGGAGTGTGAAGGATATCATTGACATCTTCCCCGTTCAGAAGAATCCGGCCATCTTTGCCCATCGTGATCTTCATATTCCTCAAGGAAAGCCCACGTTCCAGCCCCAGCGCCACGGCACGATACATCTTTCCGGTCTCTACAAGCAAAAAACCGAACCGCTGAGCGATTGCCTGGCTCACCGATGTCTTACCGGATGCGGCGGGACCGTCTATCGCAATTTGCATAGCTATTCTCCCCTCGCAGCAAATCCCATACCGACTCCCTGGCTCAAAAATACTCTCGCTTGAGGACACTGCCCTTCCAGATTCTTATGTGCTAATGCCGCCTTATCTCCATCGTCAAATGCTGCATAAAAAGCTGATCCACTCCCACTCATCCCTCCGTATGCCCCGCCAATGTCAGCAACTGCTTCTCCATAACGTTTTAATTGAGGGTACAGTTGCAGCGCTGCTCCGTACAGATCGTTATTTCCAAATGGCTGCTTTCCAGCATTGTCTATCTCAGCCGGATATTTCAATTGCACTCTGCTGTAAACCTGCCCTGTATTACAGTTTATAGGAGGTACAATAACCACAAACCACTCCCGGCGACATGGAAACACCGCATCAACCTCTTCCCCTCTGCCCTTAACACGGACACGCCCCCCGCAAAGGAACAGAGGGACATCCGAACCCAGACAACCAGCAAGTCGCAACAGCTGGTTACCGGGAATGACTGGCGGAGTAAGAATGTTTACCGCCCACAGAACTGCAGCTGCGTCACTCGATCCACCACCCAATCCCGCACCGGTCGGTATGGATTTGTGTACACAGATGCGCATCCCCCTCTGCGAGCGCTTCTCATCAAGCAATAGGCGAGCGGCTAGCCAGCTAAGATCCTCCCGAGGAGCTATCCCCAGATCGTTCTCTACCACCAGTGAATCCTCTGTTGCATCTACGGTTATCTCGTCAGCTAAATCAATATTCTGGACCATTGACTCGATCTGGTGAAACCCGTCTTGACGTTTGCCAAGTACACTTAATGAAAGATTTAGTTTGGCATAGGCAAGAAGGCGGATCATAACCCCTAGTGCGCTCCTAGCCCAGCCGAGCTTCCTCCAACAAGCATCCTTCTACTCCCTTGGTGCTTACCGTTCGCGGCCAGGCCGTGTACATCCGTGCCATTCCACGCTGTGTCGAAGGCGATTTCACCATTGCAAATTACCATACGAACAGGATTATATCCGAAGAAGTAAGGTATCTGTCGGTAGTTCTCGAGGTCAAGAAGTATCAGGTCGGCTCGTTTGCCTTCCTCAATTGACCCCACATCACTTGACAAATCAAGCGCTGCGGCCGCGTTCAATGTTGAAGCAGTAAGCGCTTCCTCAATGGTGAGCCCCATCTTCATCACAGCTAGAGCGATGATCACCCACATTGAGTATATAAGGCAAGTCCCAGGATTAAAGTCAGTAGCAAGCGCAATAGGAAGATCAAGATTGATCATTTTTCTTGCTGGAGCATAGTCAGATCCAAGCGTAAATGCCGTGCCGGGAAGAAGAACGGGTATCACGCCCGCTTCTCGCAGGCGCTGCATCCCGTGCTCGTTGGTGCGCAACAAGTGATCGGCCGATGTTGCTTGTAAATCGGCGGCAAGTTCAGCTCCTCCAACATCTGCAAGCTCATCGGCGTGCAGCTTCAATCGCAGTCCAGCCCCTTGGGCAGCACGTAAGATGGTCCGAGTTTCATCCAAGCTAAAGAAGCCCTGATCACAGAAGACGTCACAAAACTGCGCCAATCTACGGCGACGCACAGCAGGTATCATCTCAGTAATGATCGTAGATATGTAATCATCACGTCTCACTCCCTCTGGAAATGCATGAGCCCCTAAGAAAGTTGGGATCACCCTCATGGGGGCAGATTTACGCAAGCTTCTTATCGCTAGAAGTAGTTTCGTTTCTCCCTCTAGGCTCAACCCGTAACCGCTCTTGATCTCCACAGTGGTTGTTCCGCTTTCTAGCATCAGTTGAAGCCGCGGGAGTGTTCCTTGTACTAGATCTTTTTCGCTTGCCGCAACCACGGCCCGCGCTGTTGACTGAATTCCTCCCTCATCATAAGGCTTGCCTTGCAAGCGCGCTAGGAATTCATCTTCCCGTGTGCCTGCAAACACAGCATGTGTATGCGGATCTACCAGTCCGGGCAGAACTATGGCTTCATTTGCATCTATAACAAGATCCATCCCCCGACTAGGTACGCTCTTGCAGATCTTGCTTATTACCCCGTCTTCAATAAAAATGGACACGTTCTCCTCAACAGAGATGTCCTTCATCAAGGAGCCACATACAGGCCCATCGCCACGTGGGGTGACAAGCTGGGATACATTAGTAATGAGAGTATTCATATAATGTTTAGTATAGTTACAGCGTCGCCTCTTTACAATTGCGATAGAAAAGCGTCAGCTCATGAATTGATCGGTGCGCGGATTGAGATAAGCTAGACTTCAGGGGAGATGTGAGCGAATGATAGAACTCGACGGAAATGCACTTTCGCTTGACCAGGTTAGGCGTGTGACGTTCGATGGTGAACCGGTAGCGCTTACAGAAGCAGCAAGATTGCGCATTTGCACTGGGGCCCAGGTGGTGGAGAATGTTATCGCTGAGGACATGCCAGTATACGGTATAAACACAGGTTTCGGGTACTTAAGCACGCAACCGATAGCCCGTGATGACCTCGAGCAGCTGCAAACAAACGTGATACTATCACATGCCGTGGGGGTGGGTGAACCTGCGCCGGAAGAGGCAGTGAGAGCGATGCTTCTGTTCCGCATAAACTCCTTGGCTAAGGGAAAGTCCGGAATCCGCGAGACAACCATCGATTACCTTGCCGATCTTCTAAACAATCATGTACACCCAATCGTACCCATGCAGGGTTCAGTTGGATCATCAGGCGACTTGGCTCCACTGGCCCACCTTGCCCTGGTTCTCCTCGGAGAGGGGGAAGCTATATACAAGGCAACGCGCATCGATGGGAAGAGAGCCCTTGAGATAATCGGCCGCGAGCCGATTTCTCTTGCTCCAAAGGAGGGGCTGGCGCTCCTGAATGGAACCCAGTTTATGAGTAGTCTTTCCTTTCTGGCATATACAAGAGGAAGCTTATTGCTGGACAATGCAGTTGGGGCTGCGGCTCTGGCCCTAGAAGCCCTGCGCGGATTCAGTGCCCCATTTAACGCAGTTCTACACACAAATCGCCCCCATCCTGGTCAGGTGTTGATCGCCAAGAAAATGAGAGAACTCATCCAGGGAAGCAGGCTTATCGATAGCACCAAAGACGATGTTCAGGACGCCTACAGCCTGCGCTGCATCCCCCAGGTACTGGGGCCAGCGGTGGAGGCTCTGTCTTTCCTGAGTGAAAAACTGAAGATTGAGATCAACTCAGCAACTGATAACCCGCTTGTCTTCGCCGACGGCTCCGTGCTATCTGGGGGAAACTTCCACGGAGAGATCCTGGGCCTAGCACTGGAGATGACAGGAATGGCCCTGGCTGAAGTTGGAAACATCACCGAGCGACAGATCGATCGTTTACTAACAAGCACCAATAGAGGGTTACCACTCTTTCTAGTAAAAGAAGGAGGACTAAACTCCGGGCTTATGCTAACGCAGTACACAGCCGCAGCTCTAGTAAGCGAAAATAAGATTCTCTGCCATCCAGCGCTTGTTGACTCCATTCCTACCTCTGCTGGCAAGGAAGATCACAACAGCTTAGCGACGATCTCAGGGCGCAAAGTGCTTCGAATATTGGAGAATCTAGAGAGAATAATAGGGATTGGGTACCTCTGCGCAGCCCAAGCCATCGACTTCCAAGGCGAAGACAAGCTTGCACCAGCAACTAGAAGAATTTACTCTCGGGTACGCGAGATAATGCCTCATATCGATCGGGACACCTACATTGCCCCAAAAATAGAGCAATTGGCTAGATCAGTACACTCGGGGGATCTAATAGATGACAACGCATAGATCAGGTATCGTAGGTATTCTTGGCCAGACCAACGTCGGGAAGTCAACTTTCCTTAACACGATAATGGGCCAGAAACTTCTGATCACATCCTCTAAGCCCCAAACAACCCGCAACCGAGTCCGCTGCGTTTATACCACTTGCCAAGAGCAGATAGTATTCGTGGACACCCCTGGTCTGCACCGAGCACACAACCAGCTAAGCCGCCATATTCTCCGCGAGGCATTTCGGTCTCTGCGTGAGTTGAATATAATTGTGTACATGGTCGCCCCTTGGGGAAAAGTCAGCGCATATGATCGTACTATCTTGGAAAGGTTGGATCCCAAAGAACGGCCGATTATCCTGCTTGCTAACAAGATGGACACAGCTCGCGGAAATGCTCTTGAAGAAACGCTTTTAGCCTATGAGGCAACTGGGGTTTTTCGGGAACTTGTACCCATTTCTTCCACTCAACGAACTAACATCGACGAGGCCATAAATACCATTGTGCCTTACCTGCCCGAAGGGCCAGCCATTTTTCCGCCCGACGTGAGGATAGATCGTCCTTTGGAGTTTCTTGTCGCTGAGCTAGTTCGGGAGAAAGTGTTTGCTGTTACTTTCAAGGAGGTACCTTACAAGACAGCGGTACAGGTCAAATGGATCCGGAGGCGAGAAGATGGATTGGTTGAAATAAGGGCGGACATAATAGTTGACAGTAAGTCCCATAAAGGCATTATAATCGGAACACGTGGAAAGCTAATCAGAAAGATCGGAAGTGCAGCGCGCCCACAGATAGAAGCCCTTCTGGGAGCGCACATTTACCTAGAGCTAATTGTTAAGATAAGGCAAGGATGGACAAAGGACAGCAGCGAGATCCAGGAACTGGCGGGATCGTGAGGCGAGGTATCGGAGATGCTTACCGTGGTATCAGGAAGGATACTAGTTGTAGACGATGATCCAAACTGGGGCCTCATCGTCAAAAAGCTCCTGAGCAACTACAGCGAAGTGGTTACAGTGGAAACCGGCGCCGGCGCGCTTGAGTCTATTGAGAAAGAACATTTCGATATCGTAATGTTAGATATCGTGCTCCCCGATATCCTAGGAATTGACCTGATCCCCGCAATTCGCGCTCATCTCCCACATACCTCGATCTATGTTGTTAGCGGCCACACAGATGATTACAGTGAGACTACCGCTTTTCAATCAGGTGCAGAGAGATACTTAGACAAGTCAGTTGAACCTCACGCGCTTAGCAAAATGGTCGAGAATACCCTTGAACAGCAAAGGCTCCTGAGATCATTGCGTACTGAACAAGAACGGTACGTACGATTAGTAGCAAACGCGCCAATCGGGGTATTTACTCTAAACCCCAACAATTTGAAGTTAACATTTGTTAACAAATTCCTCCTCGACATTACAGGATACGACAACGAAGATTTGATCGGCCACTCCCCAAGGGAATTTGTTATCCCAGAACACGCTGATTTACTGGTCTCCCGCCTTGACGAACGTATCAAGGGCTCATTGATTGTCAACGGTGAGAGAACCGCTTATCGCTTCTTAAAGAAGGATGGCTCTACGGTAGATCTACAGGTAGAGACACACCTTGTAGAGGAGAGTGGAGAGCGTTTCCTGGAGGGCACGGCACGGGATGTCACAACAGAGGAACGAGTTGCTCGCTTGCAGAAGACCGTAATTGACCTAGGGCAGTCCATAGTCTCGTCAAGTAACATCGATCAGATGCTTCAGAGCGTGCTGGACGCAATAGTAGAACAGAGCGGATTTCAGCGCGCTGTAGCTTCTCTATACGACCTCTCTACCAAGAAACCAGAGCTAGGAGAAGTCTATAAGACCCTAGCTGCTGGCCTGAACAATGAAGAGATATCGAAGCTGCGCGCTGGCGGAACGTTAAGTGCCGCGCAAAGAAAGCTTGCGTTCCGCGAGGAGTTTCGCATGGGGGATGCATACTATATTCCCCATGATAAGGTACCGTGGAGCACAGAGCTTGGGCTGAGCGGAAATGTATCGATCGAGGGGTGGGATCCTAATGACTACCTGTTCATTCCCTTGCGGGCAGAAAGCGGGATCATCGGACATATATCCATAGACGATCCACTAGACCGTTCGGCTCCAACTTTACAGACGCTACAGCCGGTGGTAGCACTAGCTAACCTCGCTGCTCTGGCAGTAGAGCGAACGTACCGCTTCGCACAGCTTCAGAAACAGAAGCAAATCCTACATGGTCTAGCTCTATTCAGCCAGCAGCTGTCAAGCGCGCAAGACGTGGAACAAATGTGCACTCTAGCTGCTAATCGTTTAGAAGAAGACATGGGCTACGACTTCCTGGGCATATGGATCTTAGAAGGAGAAGAACTCGTACTAACAAGCTTCGCCTCACAGGGAAGATACAACGGCAAACATGATCTTTACCCTGGCCTACGCATGCATATCAGCGGAAATGGCTTTGCTCGTTGGGCAATCAAGAAACGGCAGTCTATAATCGTGCCCGATGTAAGTAGCGAAGACAGGTATCTAAAATGGAGCGACTTAACACGTTCCGAGATCGACATCCCCATCATATCCTTGAGGGAAGCGCTGGGGGTAATTAGCGTTGAGTCAGCCTGTTTGGACGCTTTCGGTGTCCAAGATAAAGAGATTATCACTTCCCTTGCTAATCAGCTATCGGTAGCAATCAGTAACCTTAAGCATCGGACGTTCTTATTCCAGATACATGATCTTGCCCACATGCTCGTTGGAGCAACCTCAATTGAAGAACTAATAAGCAGCACATTAGACTTCATAGGTGAGCAGTTTTCTATGCAACAAAGCATTATTCTTCTAAGAGAGGGAGATCATCTGGTAGTGCGTGGGCTGCGTAATGCCGCAAGAAGATCCGGTGTTAGCGAGGGAAGCTACATTGAGCAAGGTGAAGGAATCGTTGGCTGGGTTATGGAGCACGGGATGCATGCTTTGGTTGATGACGTAAAGACTGATAAACGCTATGTTGAGGGGTTTTATGGAACGCGCTCCGAGCTGGCTGTCCCAGTAATGATAAGCGATAATGTTCTTGGAGTATTGAACATAGAGAGCCCCCGGGCAAGCTTCTTTGACGAAAAGGACAGACGTCTGCTGGCGGCAGCCGCGGCGCAGTTTGCGGTAGCCTTGTCCAATCTCAGTGCTCAATCCAAGTTGCGTGAACAGGCAGTTCGGGATCCCTTGACCCAGCTCTTTAACCGACACTACCTTAACGAAGTCATCGATGGTGAACTCGATCGAGCTGATCGCTACTCCCGCGAGATAACTTTAATGATGATAGATATCAACGGATTCCGGCGGGTCAACAACACACTCGGACACCTGAAGGGCGACGAAGTCCTGCAAAAAGTAGCTCAGGTACTTACGCAAAGCGTACGCAGTTCCGACCGGGTTATTCGCTACGGTGGCGATGAATTCTTAATCTTCATGCCCGAAACGGTGGAGGAAGAAATGATAGTTGCTGCCAGATTAAAGAAAAAGGTTGAAGCTCTTCCCTCAAAGCTAGAACTGGGAAACCTGACAATAGGGCTGTCTATCGGAACCTATACCCGCCACCCTGGTGATGAGCACTCAGTAGAGGAAATACTCGCTCTGGCAGATCGACTCATGTACGAGAACAAGAGGCAAAATTACTCGACGGAAATTCAGAACGATGAGTATCGTTATTAAGCCCCTAAGTACACCAAAGGAATTCTTGGCTTGTCAGGAGCTTCAAGCCGATTCATGTGATGGCTTGCCTTTCCTTACCGTTCAAGCACTGGTTGCCGTGAAACAGGGTAACGGATTGATCCTTGGAGCAACTGATGATCGGGAAGAAATGCAAGGGGCAATTATCGATGTGGCCTGGGAGGACCGGAAGCTGCCTTCCTTGTTCACCGCCTTCCGCGCTGTGCGTGCGGGCAAGAGAAACATGGGAATCGGCACGAAGCTGAGGTACCACGAGCGGGACTTAGCAGTTGAACGAGGAACATTGCTTGCCAGATGGCCAATAGACCCCTTGCGTGGACTGGAATCACATGTGGCGTTCAACAAACTTGGCGCTATAGCTGTCGGATACGAGCGTGACGTGTACGGAGAGCTGCACGATTCCAGAAATGATGGTCTGGCCACCGATCGTCTTATTGTGGAGTGGTGGCTTACTTCTCCGCGAGTCCAGGCCGTAGTAGACAGTCAACATCTTCCCTATCACTTTCATCTAGGCCTTGATAAGATGGAGGTGGCAACGCGTACCGTGCTAACCGATGATGGATATAGACGGTTGGTCAAGTTTGATGATTACGTGTGTAATGGCATAACAAGAAGCTCAGCAGTTCTCGTTGAAATTCCAGCAAAGCTCGACAGCGTTCGATCGGACAATCTAGGCTTGGCTCGAGATTGGCGTCTGAAGACACGCGATATCTTTGAGCGAATGTTCAGTGCAGGTTACATGATTACAGGGCTTGTACACGAGGGCGGACGCAGCTTCCAGCTATGCGAAAGAGAAAGCAAATCAACTATTTTAGAGCGGTCTAGCTGAACCTCGGGCGGCAAATGCAGATAACAGACGATAGCAAGAAAAAGCTGTATCATGCGTGGTAAGGAACAATTTCTGCCTCGATAAAGCATTACTATAGGAGGAACAATGAACAAGAGAGAATTATCAAGAATAATAGATCACACGCTCCTAGGGCCAACTGCTTCCATTGACGGGGTAAGAAAACTGTGCGCGGAAGCCAAAGAATACGGATTTGCATCGGTATGTGTGAACCCGTTTTATGCCCTCTTGGCCAGCGAGCTTCTCGAAGGAAGTACGTCAAAAGTATGTGTTGTTATAGGGTTTCCTCATGGTATGTCAACAAGCGCGGTCAAAGGCTATGAAGCCGAGAAAGCAATCGCGGACGGAGCACAAGAGCTAGATATGGTGATCAATGTAGCAGCTTTGAAAGCAGGGGAATACCTTACTGTATCAGAAGATATACGCACGGTGTGCATAGCTGCCACCAAGGCTCCTAGAGAAGTGCTAGTCAAAGTAATACTGGAGACGGCCCTTCTTACCGATAATGAAAAGCGCGCGGGAGCAATACTTGCCAAATCAGCTGGAGCAGCCTTTGTGAAGACTTCAACAGGCTTTTCCTCGGGTGGAGCAACGGTTGACGATGTCGCGCTCCTGAGGGAAACGATAGGACCACACATGGGATTGAAAGCAGCCGGCGGAATCCATACGCACCAAGAAGCCTTGGCGATGGTCAGCGCTGGAGCCACAAGGATAGGTGCTAGCCACAGCGTAGAGATTATAGAAGGCGCTTCGGATTAGAGTGGCAATCAAACTAGGTCAAGCATTCGTCCTTCGCGTCCGCGACTTTGCAGAGTCAGATGTGATAGTCACCCTATTCACCAAAGAGTGGGGCAAAAGAGCGGCAATAGCTAAGGGGGTACGGCGCCTAGCTTCCCGTATGGGTGGGGTATTCGACCTATTGAACCTGGTAGAGATAGTCTACTACTCTAAGGAACAACTAGACCTTGTAAGTCAAGCAGATCTGATATCGAGTTATCCTCGATTGAAGAACTCCATGCAATCCACGCTTACAGCCCTTAGGGCCTGCAAGCTTCTAGATCAATTGCTTCCTCTTCATCAACAAGAACCATCAGCTTACACCATTTTTGCGCAATTGTTAACGGTATTGGAATATGAGAAACAGCCCCGCGAACAGACGGGAGTAGCAGCTATGTTGAAACTCCTAGCCGTCCTAGGACACCGACCCGAACTCAGGGCATGTCTGCGATGTGGCAGTACAAGCGGCCCATTTCGATTCATAGCCTCACGAGGTGGAATCTTATGCGACAAGTGCACCAAAGAAGGTATTAACGTCAGTCGCGGGTTGGGTCTTTCTCTGAATACTTTAATCGATATCCCGCTACTACGAGCTGGTATCGTTCGCCTTAGAGATGAGGATCTTTGGCAAGCAAATCAAATAGTCAATTTATACATACAAGAGCTAACCGGACACCCCAGTCACAAAACGTCTACTTGAACTGAGCTACAACATTTGCCTATAGTTTCCCACCAGGAGGTCAAATGCACTGCCAGTTACAATCCCCCGAGAAGGTTTTATTCAACGGCGAAGCGGAAATCGTCGTGGCTCGCAGCTTCCAAGGCGAATTCGCAGTGATGGATAAGCACGCTCCACTTCTAGCCGCTCTCGACGCCTCACCTCTCAGAATCAAGGCTCAAGGGCATGAGTATACATTTGCTTTGAGCGGTGGAGTCATACAGGTAACCAAGAGCGGTGTTACGATCCTTGCCCGCGAGGCGATTCCTGCATCAGAGATTGATCTGGCTGCGGTAACCGCCCGTAGACGAGAGCTCGAAAACACTAAAGACTTGCAGACAGATGAAATGAATGCAAAAGATTCTCCGACACAGGAAGAGATCGCATTTCTCATTGTACAAGAAAAGATAGGAGACGGCCTTGGATAAGCATGTCGTTGTTACAGGTATCGGACCGTTGACCCCCATAGGAATTGGTAAGGAGGCTTTCTGGGATTCTCTGATTTCTGGGAAAAGCGGCGTGCGCCGTGTTGATGATCTGATCGACCTTAGTGATATCGACGTGAAGATCGGGGCTACCGTGCAAGACTTCGATCCTCTTGACTATATGGACAGAAGGAGGGCTAGACGAATCGATCGCAGTGCGCAGTTTGCCCTGGCAGCTTCCAAACTAGCGCTTTGTGATGCCAACTTACTCCCGGACAAGATACCATCCTCAAGAGCTGCAGTAATCGCTGGCACCGGCATTGGGGGATTACAAACCATGGAGGAAAATTTCGCCGCGCTAGCTGAGTACGGCCCTCGCCGAATAAGTCCGTTCTTTATTCCTCGATTAATGCCCAACGCTGTTGCAGGAGAGATCGCAATTGAGTTCGGGATGCGGGGCCCAAACTTTGGTTTGGTTTCTGCTTGCGCCAGTTCCGCGCATGCGATTGGGATCGCCTACGAGCTTATCAAGTCAGGGCTCTGCGATATGGCTCTAGCTGGCGGAGCAGAGGCAGTACTGGTGAGGATTGCTTATGCCGGGTTTACTAAGATCGGAGCCTTATCCAAGCGCAATAGTGAGCCTGAGCGAGCATCCCGGCCTTTCGACCTTCACCGCGACGGATTCATAATGGCAGAGGGAGGAGGATTCTTGATCCTAGAAGAGGAGAATAGGGCAATCAACCGCGGCGCACACATTTACGGCAAGCTAATTGGGTTTGGTATGAGCGCTGATGCAGAGCATATTACAGCCCCTGCTGAAGACGGTTCAGGTGCCGCGCAGGCGATGAAACAGGCGATGCAGCGCGCTAAGATCAACGCTTCACAGATTGATTACATAAACGCCCACGGCACATCCACCGTCCTCAACGACAAGGTAGAAACAATAGCAATAAAGGCTGTTTTCAAAGACTACGCCAGGAGTATAAAAGTAAGTTCTACCAAATCCCAAACCGGCCATCTGTTAGGAGCAGCTGGCGCTGTAGAGGTAATCGCGACATTGCTTTCCATGCAACATGGACTTATCCCCGCCACACAGAACTACGAACATGCTGATCCAGACTGCGATCTTGATTACACCCCAAAGAACACTGAAAAAGATATCGACGTTGCCTTGAGCAACTCCTTTGGCTTCGGAGGTCAGAACGCTGCGCTTATATTTAGAAAACTAGACCATCAATAGAGGCTATCATAATAGATCTTATCTCAACTACAAAGCAACTTATCTAGTTTTTAGGGTCCGATAACAGATGTCATTACCGGCTGAAGCCAGCTCCCTCTGATGACAAATCAATTATGTTTCAGAACACGATATCAAAGCTTATTCCAGCGCCAAGAACGCCACTCCACCAGCCAAGCTCAACTAGTATGCGTACACTATCTGCAAGATCAAGATGCAATCCACCTGAAAACTGATGAATCAGCTGCAGGCTGCTACTGCTTAGAGGGAGAATCAAACGATATACAGCATAAATAGGAAAGAACATGATGTTGCTGTCAAGATAGACTGATCCTTCTACGCCCCATCCAAGTAGACCCGGACTATATCCTCCGCTCACACCAAGTGATATAGAAAGCGTTTTGCGATCATCGAGCAGTGAGAGCTTGATATCTCCTATCGCGCCAAAGAACGAGGGCTTACCAGATGAATCAACCATCAAGCAGCTTTGCAAACCTAAATCAACGCTTTCCGACAAGCCGGCGGTAAGCCAAGCTTGAGGAGTGAAAACAAGCGAGCTTTGCGCAACGGAATCATCGCTCCTCGTTTATGCATATCAAGCTCCGCTACTGACCACTCTTACATGACTCTTCTAAATATGCAAAGTTCTACAACAAATAAGGCTCTTCACTGTTTACAGCGGGTACCAAAGATTGCAAATTATAACTGACACAAAACTTTCTCTCGCCCGCTCGCTCTGGCTCACTTGAGCTGCTGAACCCGTTTATAAATGCTCTTACTGCCTTCTTTCTTAACAATATGCTACTTCTTTTTGTCCGCATCTGCGCGCGATGTAGTGTTGTAGATGCTCTACAGCTTCCTTTCTCCCTGCAACTATGCGCCTGCCTGTCCTTCGGACCTGTCTGCGTGCGTACACGCACAGGCAGGCGCAGACAGGTCCCTGCGCGAGTATGCTTTTGGTCTTTCTTACTCACCAAGCATCACTGTATTACGTCTCTTTTGAAAGCCACCCTGTTAGCACAACTACCTTCAACTACCCACTCGAAACAGCAGAGAACCAATTTATTGCATACTTTGACTGTTAGCTCGATATAATATCGCATTAATTAAGCACAAGTAGTACATGGTAAAGAATACTTAGATGCATTCCGTACAATCCTTTTTTAAGCACTAACTAAATTATCTGCCTATTCTTTGGCGCTCGGTTTTTTCAACGTCCGAGGGCAAAAACTCTCTGCTAGAGCTTCCCCCTTTAGCGCTGATGCAGTCCATATTCTTTTTGTCAAACCCGAGGTCTTCGCCCTTGCCCTTTTCGTAAAATATTTATTTATGGAGTGTCATTGCATTCCGCATTTAGAATTTAGTTGTAGAAGGCACTTTTCTCAACACTGTAACGAGACATTATGCATCATACCCTATATTATAAAACATTACTTTGTTTGACTTGACCGTGTCTTGTCAAAAGCTGGATTGCGTAATAAGCGCTAAGCATGAAAAATACTGGACAATCGGAGACTAGGAGACAAATTAAACAAGTCCATCACTTGACTTCTGCACATTTAAGTGCTAGAATCGCGCGTGTTTTGCAGATCTAGGTATCTTGTATTTCAGATGTTTAGGAACAGTGCGCATATTAATTGAAGACTGTTTAGTTATCTTAGTAGGCAATGTTCTCTTGTATTAAGCGTTACACTAATTCTGCAAAGGCGGGTGTGGTATGTTTCTGCGCGTTATTGTAATTGGCCTGTCGCTTGGCGCAGTTTATGCGTTGATATCCATTGGCTATAGCATGGTATATGGCATCCTGAAACTGATGAATTTCGCCCACGGTGATATCTACGTCTTCGGGACATTCATCGCTTATATGCTCATGCAGCAATATGAAGTGAACATGTTTCTGGCTATTTTCTTGGCCATGGTAGTGGGCGGAGTACTAGCTTCAATAGTTGAAATCGTTGCATATCGTCCATTGCGTGGCAAGTCATTTAGGAATATGTCCATGATAAGTGCGCTGGGCGTCGCATACATAATACAGAATTTCTCAGAGAATATCTGGACTACCAGGGTCCATTTCTTCCCCTCCATCATCACCATCCCATTTGTAAACATCTTCGGTGTAAAGATACCGGCTACTCAACTTGCTACCTTGGCCATCGTAATAGCAGTAGTAGTCGTGCTAAACCTTTTCTTAAAACATCACAAAGTCGGCAAAGCTATCCTGTGCATGTCGCAAGATATCCCTACAGCAAGCCTGATGGGCATACCCGCAAACAAGACTATTGAGATTGTCTACGTGCTAGGTGGGATGCTCGGCGTTATAGCTGGAGTTCTCTACGCGTCTTCTTACAACTCCCTATCGATCAGCATGGGGTTCTCTGGGACAATAGTCGCCTTTACCGCTGCAGTCATCGGGGGCATAGGCAGCATGAACGGAGCTCTAGTTGGTGGACTGCTCTTAGGACTTATTCATAGCATTGTTGGCGTATATATTTCGACTGCTTATCGAGATGTTATAACTTTCGCCTTCCTAATTGTCGTTTTATTGATCAGGCCTAGAGGTATTCTGGGAGAATATGTTGAGGAAAAGGTGTAGACCGTGAATAGAAGCAGGCGCTTTATAGCTCTCATTTTGATCGCAGTAATGACATTTCTTATCCCTACCGTGGTTAAGAGCGGATACTGGTTAGGAGTTCTGAACCTCCTACTTCTATACGTGATACTTGGACTGGGACTGAACTTAATAGCAGGTTACACTGGACTGCTATCGTTCGGCCATGCGGCCTTCTATGGGCTCGGCGCATACACTGCCGGTATTTTGCTAACTCGATCGAACCTTCCTTTTCTGCTCGTCTTACTGCTATCGGGATTGATCGCCTTCGCAGCTGGTTTCGTGCTATCTACTTCGACAGCCAGGGTTCGTGGTGATTATTTTGTCATCATAACCATTATATTTGGTGAAGTCTTTAGACTGGTAGCACAAGCTTGGAGGTCTTTTACCGGCGGGGCGATGGGAATAGTAGGCATTCCTGCCCCAAAAATCTTCTCTTGGACAATGATATCTGAGAAAGACTATTTCTTTTTCGGCCTAATACTTTTCTGGTTTACTTATGTTACACTCCATATGTTGGTTAAGTCCAAGTATGGGCGCGCTTTTGTCGCTATTCGCGAAGATCAACTGGCTGCTTCCGCTGCTGGAATCAATACAACACTGTACAAGATCCTGGCCTTTTCAATCGGTACTTTCTACGCTGGGATTGCTGGCTGTTATTCCGCAGTCTATAACACAGCTATAGATCCATCAGGATTCACGCTTGCTGAATCTTGTCTAATGGTAATTATGGTCGTACTGGGAGGCTCCGGCAATCTTTTGGCCACTATTCCGGGTGTTGCTGTTATGGTTATCATTACAGAAGCTTTCCGACCACTATACCATTACCGCATACTTCTAATCGGCTTCATTATGGTAGCTATCATAGTAAGATATCCATATGGCTTTTGGGGAATCTATCAGGCGTTATCATCACGAATCAGCAAATACGCTAAGAAGAAGGCATAATGGAACAACAAACACTGCTTCAAAGCGAAGATATAAGGAAGGACTTCGGTGGCATACATGCGGTACGCGACTTAAATGTTTCAATTAACAAGGGCGAAATTGTTGGAATGATCGGCCCTAATGGTTCAGGCAAGACCACCTTTTTCAATATACTGTCCAGCATATACCGCCCAGATTCGGGCACTATAAGATTCAAAGGCGAGGATATTACACATTTACCAATATACGCTATCGTAGCCAAGGGTATTACTAGAACTTTTCAGAACCTAAGGGTTTTCAGAGATATATCAGTGTTGGAGAACGTGTTAATTGGAAGACATCATTTAATTAACACTTCATTATTGCACCTCTATTTCAACCCTTTTCTAGCCCTCAAGAGGGAAAAGGAAGCGTATCTTAAGGCTATTGAACTCTTGAGATTAGTACACTTAGAGAATCAAGAGCGTGAATATGCAAGAAATCTACCTTACGGCCAGCAAAGGCTATTGGAAATAGCTCGAGGGCTGATGGCGGAACCGGACTTGTTACTTCTTGACGAACCAACTGCTGGTATGAACCCTAAGGAGGTAGCAGTATTGTGCTCGTTCTTAGAGGAGGTTAGGGAAAGAGGGTTTAGCCTTTTCATCATCGAGCACAATATGAAAGCAATCATGTCACTTGCAGACAGGATTATCGTTTTAAATGCGGGCGCCAAAATAAGAGAAGGTACGCCAAGCGAGATTCAGGCAGATGAAGAAGTAAAAGAAATATACCTGGGAAAAGAGGAAGACTGAATGCTTGAGATTAAAGAGCTATCTGCTGGGTACGGAC
This sequence comes from uncultured Thermotogae bacterium, assembly GCA_964552295.1. Classification (GTDB taxonomy): domain Bacteria; phylum Bipolaricaulota; class Bipolaricaulia; order UBA7950; family UBA9294; genus M55B144. The sequence continues at coordinate 47,739 of CAZKFV010000101.1, forward strand.
ATATTGAGGTGTTGCACAAGCTATCTGTGCAAATCGTAGAGCCAGAGATTATAGCCCTAGTTGGGGCAAACGGCGCCGGAAAGACTACATTACTTAAGACGATCTCAGGGTTGCTGCGCCCTACTATGGGAACAATCACATTTATGGGCGAGGAACTTAACAAAATAGCCCCTGAGAAGATAGTCAGATTAGGAATTGCACATGTCCAGGAGGGCAGGCAGGTATTCCCAAATTCCACTATCAAGGTCAATCTGGAAATGGGTGGTTACATCAGGAAGGACTCTAAAGAACTCCTAAAGTCAATGCAGCAATACTACGAAATGTTTCCTATTCTTTTTGAAAGGCGCAATATGCCTGCCTCCCTATTAAGTGGAGGGGAACAGCAGATGCTAGTTATTGCCAGAGCCTTAATGAGTAATCCAAAGCTTCTTCTGTTGGACGAACCATCGATGGGGCTTGCTCCCAATCTTGTAAACGAGGTGTTCAGTATTATCGAAGACATCCATTCGCAGGGAGTAGCTGTTTTCCTAGTTGAACAAAACGTGAAGAAGGCTCTCCAGATATCTAAGAGAGGTTATGTAATAGAGACAGGAAGCATTGTTCTTCAGGGGGCTGCAGAAGAGCTCTTAGATTCAGATGAAGTGAGAAAGGCATATTTAGGAGTAGTATAAATTTCAGCAATAGGGGGGCGATATATGAGTTGTTACACTGTAGCTGTTGGAAAGGTAGTCAGATTAGCAGGCGAAAAGGAGGAATTATGAACAAGCGTTTGGTGTTTCTGGCTGTAGTTGCGTTCGGTTTACTTGTGGGCTCAGTCATGGCTCTCGCTGCAGATGGTGTAGATCACAACAATAAAGTAATAACATTTGCGTTCTGCGATGCGCTTAGTGGTCCCGCTGGAGAATATGGCTCAGGATGCCTGCACGGAGCAGAAGTGGCCGTAGCTGAAATCAATGAGCAGGGCGGTGTTGGAGAAGGCCCCCTAGCAGGATACACACTAAAACTAGAAGCCTTCGACGATAGAGGAGACGCAAAGGAAGCTGCAAGCGTTGGTAGGAAGGTAGCTAGTGGAGAATATCTCTTTGTTTCGGGCGCAACCATAAGCACCGCTGCTTTGGGTATTTCGCCAGTGCTAAACCGAGCTAGGGTCCCCTACATAATGGGCTGGGCTAGTGCCTCTTCTCTTACTCACCAAGGATTTGATAACCTTGTAAGGACAACCTACACTACCGAAGCAGAAGCTCTTGCTATGCTAAAGGCTATGCAGGAGCGGTTTGGTGTGGAGAAAGCGTCTATAATCGTGGAAAACGGAAGCTATGGGCAAGAGCTCTTAGAGACTATGCTGGCTAACGCCGGCGATTTCGGCATTGAGTTGGGTACTCCGCTGACCATTGTACCGAAGCAGGATGTCGATTTTAACGCCGTGCTTCTAAAGGCTCAGGGAGAAAACCCAGATATGCTAGTCATCCTGGTTGAACGAAACGAGGGTGGAATGATACTAAGCCAGGCTAGAAAGCTGGGTTGGGAAGTTCCGATCTATGGTCCCAAATCACTTGGTGAACCGCAGTTCTTTGAGCTAGCAGGCGAACAACTAGGGGAGATCTATCTAACCTGTACTCCATCCTTGGATACAACTGATCCCGTTGTGCAGAATTTCCTCGCAAATTGGGGTGAAGTTTATGATTACCCACCAGATATGGCAGCTATCTATGGTTATGACTCTGTAAAGATAGCTCTAGAGGTCATAGAAATGGGCGGAGTAGATAGGGAATCGTTCATTGAAAGACTTCGCACCGTTGAGGTTCCAGGAATCGGAAACCCGCTCTATTCATTCAACGAAAATGGCGATGTTCAGGTGCCCAACCTTATTACAATATCAGGGCAAGAATTTAAGGAAGAATTCTTAGGTCAGGAATAGCAGCTTTATCCAAATGAACTGATTTTGCTGGAAGGGCATCTGTCTTTAGAACCAGTGTCCTTCCAGTTTTCTTGATTGGCATCCTTTTGTCACTTTCGAGGTGTCATAAGCTACCACAGGAAACCACTAAGTCTCAGTGATAACCAGTTATCTCACCAGATAGATCACACTTCAAGCCAGGCGCACTGGATCCCTAAGACATCGCTAACAACCTATACTAACGTAGACTATTCTATCCCAACTACTCGTCCTGGCGGAATAAGGGTAACTTTGAAGCCGAGCCCCTCATAGTGCCCACTTGCATCTGTAATCTCTCGTACTTTGTTCTTATACCGCGTTGATATATGTAGGCATATTAACTCTTTTCTAACCCCCGCAACGCGTGCAACCTCGATAGCCTCAGCAAGTGTAGCATGCTTATATTCCTTGCGATCCTTATCGTCTAGAAATGTTGTATCATGGCACAGCACCTCTGTTTGTGAGACGTATTCTGCTTTTATGGGTACTGAGTCGCCCCCGTAGGAAAAGAGCCGCTGATCATACGTCTCGCTAATCGCTTCTCTGCCTTTCTTCTTAACCATAACCATAATGTCTTCCTTAGAAGCCCCAGCAAGTTCCTTCCTAAGACGGTGTCGCACCTCAACTATGTTATATCCAAGCGATGTTTCATTGTAGGTGTGCACGGTAGGGAAAGTCTCAATGTAGCGGGGAAGTTGGCCGCCTATGAGATCCACGCGATCACCTGCTTCTAAGGGAACCCACTCCAAATTGTAGTTCAATCGCCTGTTAGTACGTGCTATGAAGTTCATCATTTCAGAGATAAGATAATTACCTTTAGGGTAATAAACGGTGAGATCTTTTTCTTTGTCACCCATTGCGTTATTGCGTATGTTAACTAGCGAGACAAGACCAGCAATATGATCAGCATGGCCATGAGAGAGAAACACCCGCTTTATGGCAAAAGCCTTGTTTCCCAAGATGGAGCTTGCTCCCTCACCAGCATCAAAGAGTATGCGATCCGCGCTGTAATATACCCAGCTTGCATAAAGTGCTTTAGAATAGATAAGTAGTCTCATTTGTGCAGCAATTATAGCCTCAAATCACACTCGCTTCATATTGTGCTAGAAGGCTTCTTGCACTAGAATCCAGCTTTAGTGGAGGCGAAAAACATTGTTAGATATTCATAAACTGAGAAAAGACGGAGAAGAGATAGAGCGCCGCCTGAGGACTAGGGACAGGTCGTTGAGCATCCAAGATATTCTCGAGCTTGATACCCAAAGGCTAGATATCATAAGCACGGTTGAAAACTTAAAGGCCGAGAGGAATCGCGGCTCGCAAGAGATCGGCCGCCTAAAGAAAGAAGGAAAGGGCACAAAAGATCAGATAGAGGCAATGTCTGCTGTGGCTGCAAGGATAGGCGAGCTTGATTCCAAGCTCTCTGAGATAACAGAAAAGATTGATTATCTCCTATCGCTTTTACCCAATGTCCCTCACCAATCCGTTCCCCTTGGTAAGAAAGACCAAAAGGTGGTTTTGCGCACCTACGGTCGACCGCCAGAAGCTGATTTTCCTTTCAAACACCACATGGAAATCGCCGAGGAAAAGAAGCTTCTCGACTTTGCCCGCGGCGCAGCGATCGCTGGAGCTCGCTTTCCAATGTACTTTGGGATGGGAGCAATGCTGGAAATGGCACTTATTCAGTTTATGTTCTTCTACCACACCCGTCGTGGTTATACACCTGTTTTCCCCCCCTTCCTAGCCAATCGCGAGAGTTTTTATGTCTCCTCACAGCTTCCCAAATTTGCACATGAAGACTACTACTGCGAGAAGGACGATCTGTACTTGGCGCCCACTGCGGAGACACTTCTAGCCAATCTCCATAGAGATGAGATACTCTCATTTGAGGATCTACCGAAGAAGTACGTAGCATATACCCCGTGCTTCCGTCGCGAGGCAGGAGCCTACGGAGAGGACGAGCGTGGGCTAATTAGGATGCACCAATTTAACAAAGTCGAGCTATTCAAGTTCACCTCTTCGGAAACATCATACGACGAGCTGGAGACCCTGATAAAAGACGCTGAAGGCGTTCTCCAGGCACTTGATATCCATTACAGGGTTGTCTTGCTGCCAACACAGGATATGGCGCAACAGGCTACCAAGACAGTGGATATCGAAGTATACCTTCCCGGACAGGGCCGCTACTATGAAGTATCATCGTGCAGCAATTGCGAAGACTTCCAAGCCCGCAGGGGAAACACGCGCTATCGACCGTCAAAGGGCGAGAAACCAGAATACATCCACACACTAAATGGATCGGGCGTGGCAACTTCCAGGCTCATGGCCGCTATTCTGGAGAACAATCAAACTGTGGATGGATGGGTGCGTGTACCTGAAGTCTTACAAGAGATAATGCAAGTGGAGCGCTTATGATTGAGCCTGTTAGCCATTCCACAACAGCGGATGTGATGGTCGAAGCTAATGGCCTGGAGAAGGTTTTCCGAACTCGTAAGGGCCAGGTCAGGGCCGTCGATGGTGTGTCGTTTAAATGTAAGAAGGGAGAGATCTTTGGTCTACTCGGACCAAACGGAGCAGGGAAAACTACAACGCTTCGTATACTGGCAACAATCTTGACGCCAACTCAGGGAAGGGCCATCCTAGCAGGATACGACACAACAGCTCACGCGGGGAAGGTTCGTGAACAGATAGGATTTCTAGCCACAGAAACAGGGCTTTACGATCGCTTCACTGCCCGTGAAACAATCCGATTCTTCGGTAAGATAAACCGGTTAAGCGAAGAGGAGATAGCTTCTCGTACTGAGCAGATATTCTCCTTGTTAGAGTTGAGCAAGCTGGCTGATCGCAGGGTGGGAACATTCTCCACAGGCGAGAAACAGAAGCTGTCGCTTGCCCGAAGCATCATTCATAATCCGCCGATCCTCATTCTAGATGAGCCTACGTTTGGCCTTGATGTGATGGCGGCTCGTGCAGTTGTAGAATCTATAAAGCTGTTCCGTGATCAAGGGCGCACCATTATCCTCTCCACGCATATCATGCGTATTGCAGAGAAGCTTTGTGATCGTATCGGCATACTATACGGTGGCAAACTACGTGCGCTGGGCACCCTTAATGAACTAAGACAGACCTATTCGGCAGCGGATATGGAGGAGGTTTTCTTCTCAGCGGTGGGGATTCCTTAGTCCGTGTCACAGAATAGAGTAATGCGACCTATGTGTACAACGAATTTACAAGATGCTTCATTTTCAAGCTTGGATGTGTTATCCTATGACGGTTAACTCGACAGATTGTTAAGGAGGAGATAGTGATGGGCAGGAAGGTCGCATTAGTAATGGCAACGGTTCTATTCGCTGTCGTTTCGGTCGTCCTGATGGGGGGGCAATCTGATGTTGGGATACGCTGGTGGAGGACCCATGAACCGATTTACATCTACGGTGACGATGATTTCACGCTCAAAAACGGCGTCATCTCTGGATCTGGAAGCCAACAGGACCCCTACATCATTGAGGGTTGGTACATCGATGCTTGGGATATAGACTATGGCATATACATTGATCACACAGAAGCTCACTTCGTCATACGTGGCTGTGTGATAGAGAGGGCACGTGACGCGGCAATCTACTTAAACTCCGTAACAAACGGTAACATTGAGAAGTGCCAAGTTAGCCTAAGCCAGGTCGGAGTATGCTTCTTCAATGCCAACCAGAACAGACTTACAAATACCGTGATCGCTGAAAACTGCTACGGCGTAGTTATGACGTTAGGCTCCAAAGATAACGTGGTTTATGCTAACAGCTTTTTTGACAACGGCTCGTCCGGCCTTGATCGATGTAGCCTCAATAGCTGGTCGGGAGAGACCGGTAACTATTGGAGTGACTATAGCGCCCAAGACAAGGATGGGGATGGAGTTGGTGACCAACCTTACTATAATAGGTTTTTCGATCCTAAACCCCTTGTAGAACCACCGGTTGAGCGGATGCAAGTTGCCCCAATGTTGACAGGAACAGCCGGAACACCGGTGTCTAACAAGGGACGAATGATCATAACATCACAAATGCCGATCACTCTAACTGCGACAGATCCGGGAAGCGGAGTAGATAAGATACTCTACTCTATCAACGGAGACGATTGGCGGGAGTACACTGGGCCATTTACTTTGAGCGGATCAGACGGTGAATACACCGTCTATTACTACAGCGTGGATAAACTAGGAAATGCTGAGCCGTCAACAAAGCTCACATTAGTCCTAGACAACAATCCCCCAGAGACAGCAATTTCCTTTGGCAGCCCTAATTACAGTGACGAGATGGGAACCTGGTTGACTTCCAAAACCTTAGTTATGCTGGATCTGGTCTCCGCGTCAAGTTACGGTCAGCCAAAGACATTTTATGCAATCGACGGTGGACCCTGGCAGCGGTACCACTGTCCATTTCATATCACTGGGCCCGATGGACCACACCAAGTAAGCTATTACAGCAGCAATGCCTCGGGAATAACAGAAAAAGTCCATGTAGTTACAGTTCTCAAGGACGATTCGCCCCCAATAACGCAACAGGAACAAGGCGCAATAGAAGAGAGCATGTGCCCGCAAAGTAATGCGACCACTAATTGGGTTGTGCCAGAACCACAAGAGCAGAATGAAGTATCTGTAACACCACAGCCAGAGGCATCGGCTGTGGTGCCTGTGGTGAAACCAGAAGTTGCAACCCCCTCGCAGACCACTGCCAAGCCTGCAAGCAACTTGCCCGATTCCCCTGATACATCTTCGGCCCCGACGACGGTTCAGACCCCCTCCACAACTGACTGATCAGCATGTGGAATAATGTTAGCCTTCTCTTTTCCAAAGAGCTCCTAGGAGCCGTACGCGACAGACGTACATTAATCCTTACGGTCTTCTTTCCGCTGATTTTTTACCCCCTTATTGTCGGTATGATGGGGCGCTTTACCACAGTCGAACAGGGTAGACTCGACTCTATGATCCCCACAGTTATCGTGGTGGATCACTCGGATGATCAGATATTTAGCCAGCAAGTGCTCGAAACAACTTCTTTCTACCCTCTATTTGCCAAAAACGTGGAAAACGGCTTACAGCGCCTGAAAGAAGAGAACGGGCAAGTCATGATGGCGGTAGAAAAGGAGAACGGAGGTCCGGGAATCGGCCTCGATATTACCCTCTACTACGATCAGACCGACCAAATCGGTGTTGTTGCAGCTGCACGAGTTCGTGACTTTCTCCAGGTATACCTAAATGATGTGCTACGGGGGAAACTCGATGAACTAGGCATGGATTACGACTCGCTTTCCCCACCTATCAATCTCACCGTAGAAAACGTAGCTACCAGCGAATCGATAGGAAGGGTAATTCTCAGCAAGCTTCTACCGTACTTCATGGTACTGGCAATTCTCACCGGAGCTATGGGGCTAGGCGCTGAGATAACTGCTGGTGAGAAGGAGAGAGGGACTATAGCCACCTTGCTTGTCAGTCAGCTATCCCGCACCGAAATCGTGCTAGGGAAGTTCCTTACCATTCTCGCAGCTTCACTAACCTCTTCCATTCTTTCTGCTGTTGGCTTATTAGTCGGCGTGCATCTATTCGGTGGAAACCTTGCAGCTACAAGTGCAGGTCAGCAAGTAGAGGCAAGCTTCTCACTTAGCCTAGGAGCATTCGGATGGATTCTAGCCATTCTCATCCCGCTTGCCATCATCCTTTCTGCCCTGGTGGTGATTGTAGGAAGTTACGCCCGCAGCCAGAAAGAGGCAAGTATGTACCTAATGCCAATATACATGGTCATCGTCCTAATTGGGCTTGTTTCCATGACCGGGAGCACCAGCTTCATAGGCACTCGCTTTCTTATACCTGTTGCCAATGCCCTGTACGCTTTGCAGGAGATAATAATCGGCAATCTAGAGCTCTCACATATCTTTTACACCCTGGCAGCAAACCTGATCTGCGGTGGTATCTTGATTGCAGCCTCAGTGAAAGCCTTCAAGAGGGAAGCTGTTCTCTTCCGAAGCTAACAAGAAACACCACGGTTATTAGAAGCCCTTTATCAAGTTCTGAAATCACAATTGTAGTAATGTGTCCTGAAAGCAAGTTTTGGATATTGAATATCCGCCAACCCATGTTGTGTTAACAAATTTCCAAGTTGAATCTCGTATTCACCTTGGTTACCAAAGCTTAGCGCTGTCGTGAAAAGTTCCGTCTCTGTCATCATACGCGCTTGCCGCGGCTGTAGTTCTTCATCGCCTCCTGTGTACGTCGACGCTCGTCTTCATCGCGCAACTTGCGTCTCTTATCGTAGGTTTTCCTCCCCTTTCCCAATCCTAGTTCTACCTTAGCTTTTCCTCTACTAAAATAGATGCGGAGGGGAACAAGTGTGTGTCCCCGCTCCTTGACTTTTGTATGTAAGCGCATTATCTCCTGCTTGTGTAACAAAAGACGGCGCTCCCGATCCGGGTCAACATTGAATATCGAGGCCTCCTTATAAGGAGCTATGTGCACTCCGCGCAGAGCGACCTCTCCATTTCTGATTACGGCGTACCCATCTTGGAGCGAGCAATTTCCATCCCGCAGGCTCTTAACCTCGCTCCCAACAAGAACAATCCCTACTTCGATGGTATCGAGTATCTCGTATTCGTGCCTTACTCTGCGATTGGTAGCAACAACCTTGATGTCCATAAGGCAAGGCTACAACAACCATTCAAATTGCGCAACTTGGGTCCGGTTGCTAGCATACAGAAGCAGTTCATTGGCCATTGCAACCAAAAAGGAGTTGGGATGAAGGTAAATGTCGGGAGCATGAACCGATTGAAAGTAGAAGCCGTTGAAGAAACATTTGGCGCAGTCTTTCCAAGCGACAGTATTCAAGCAAATGGTGTTCGGGTACCCTCCGGTGTTCCACCCCAGCCATTTGGAGATGATGTATCAATCGGAGCCATCAACCGTGCGCAAGCGGCCCTTTTAGATGCCCATTATGGAGTAGGAATAGAGGCCGGGATCATTGACTTTCCCGGCTGTAGTCAAAGCTTCAGCGTGCAGTTCTGCGCTATCATAGATAGAAAAGGAATCCTGAGCGTAGGGCATGGACCGGGATTCATTATTCCCAAGGATGTTCTGATCCGCCTGAAAGGCGGGTCGGATCTAAATAGAGAGATGAGCCAGATATCGGGAATTGATAACATAAGTGAAAAGATAGGCGCAATCGGGTATCTATCCAATGGAATCATCAATCGGCTTGAGATAACCCGTCAGGCTGTGCTGATGGCCCTTATCCCTCGTCTCAAGCAGACAAGCTAAGGCTTACCCATACCTTGCGTGAACGGGGTCCGTCAAACTCGCACAAAAAAACCCCTTGCCAAGTTCCCAAGCAAAGCTTTCCTTGCTCAACAATCACAGAAACAGAAGAGCCTACAAGAGATGCTTTTATGTGCGCGGGAGAGTTCCCCTCGGCATGCGTCCAGGGCAAACTGTCTGGGACAGCTTTCTTCATCAATGTAATAATGTCCCGGGCTACAGCAGGATCAGCATGCTCATTGACGGTGAGGCCAGCTGTGGTGTGGGGGCAGAATACCGTGCAAACGCCGCTCGTAACCCCGGCCTTATCGATGGCTTGTTGTAGCTGAGCGGTAATATCTACAAACTGATCTTGAGCGTTGGTTTCAATATTTAGTACCACGCTTGGCATAGGAGTCATTCCTGGCGGAGGACAGACTCAAGCTTTTCGGTTAGTAGCGCCTTATCCTTGATTCCCTGAGCACGCAGAATCAGTTCCTGGTAGCGTTCAGTCTTTCCCCCACGGGCCAAACTAACCAGCATAACATCCTGTTCAGCTAGTGTATCCAGCAGCCTATAAACCAGTTTTCCATTGGTACTATTGGGTAACTTGATAGTAATTCGCGTACCCTCTAAACCGATGCCCAATGCGGTTGCGAGCGCTCGCAGCACTTCGCTCTGGGAGATTACCCCAACTAGTTTATCATCCTTTACTACTGGGAGCAAAACTAGCTGATTCTCAATCAATATAAGAGCTGCTTTTTCCAGCGTATCCTCTGGCTCTACCGCAAAACGCGCCTCAAAACACATCTTTTCTAAAGGGGTATCCCAGTCGGTCACCCCTTTTAGGGCTGCCTTAGTAATAAACCCTTTTAAAGCGGTATTCTTGTCCACCACCAGGAGAAGCGAGAACCCCTTTTCATCCATCACTTTCCTAGCTTCGGAGAGAGGAGCATCCACTGCAACTGTCACCGGGTCGGAGTGCATGTAAATACCTACTTTCATTCCTCTTCCGCCTTGGCTTGCGCAATGATCTTCTCTTGAAGATTCGCAGGAACTTGTTGATACTTCAAAAATCTCATCTGGAAAGTAGCTCTTGCCTGCGTTAACGACTTAAGATCAAGAGCATAACTCTGCACTTCAATAAGCGGCACCTCGGCCTTAATGGTAGTTATCCGACCAAGCGGCTCCATTCCCAGTATACGTCCGCGCCTTCCGTTCAGATCGCTCACAATGTCGCCGGTGTGATCCTCGGGGACACGTACTTCAAGATGCATGATAGGCTCCAGAAGACACGGGCTAGCCTGGTCAAACGCCGCGCGAAAAGCATTGCGAGCCGCCAGCTTGAATGCCAATTCTGACGAATCAACCGGATGAAAACTCCCATCAAAGACGGCCACGGAGATATTTGTTACTGGGTATTGAGCTAAGTTACCTTCCTCCATAGCCTCCAACACACCTTTCTCCACACCGGGTATATATTGGCCGGGGATCGATGCTCCCTTGATCTCGTCGATAAATTTGTACTCTTCATCGGTTAGCGGCTCAACCCGTAGTACAACCTCGCCGAACTGACCACGTCCCCCAGACTGCTTCTTATGGCGATACTTCGCTTCCGCCTTCTTGCGAATTGTCTCTTTGTAAGGAATACGTGGCCGATGCGTCTCCAGCTCAACGTTATAACGGTTCTTAAGCCTGTCTATGAACACTGATAGGTGAACATCGCCCATTCCCCAGAACAGGGTCTCCTTCGTCACGGGATCACGTTGCACGCTTATCGTTGCCTTCTCCGTGGATATCTCCTTCAGCGCACTGCTCATCTTCTCGACATCAGACTGACTCTTCGGAAGAATCATACGGGAATACACTGGCTGTGGAAATTCCGGCATTGCGAAAGCCTCTGCCCCTTCCTGAGCAGCAATGGTGGCACCTAATCCAATATCTTCAATTTTGCCTAATGCTACAGTGTCTCCCGCTACTGCCTGTGTTACACGCTTTTGCTTTACCCCATCGATCTGGTACAAATCGCGAATTTCAATCTTGTGTCCGCTTCCTGCTTCATAACAAGTGGCCCCTTCTTTGAGAGTCCCCTCAATAACCCTCACGTAGTTAAGGCGCCCCACATAAGGATCATTGTCCAAATTGAAGACAATTGCTCGCACTGGCACATTAGCCTTGACCTCTTGCTCCGGCAATACGTTAATCAAGGCCTCACTAAGCATATCGATTCCCTTATCCTCAGATGCAGAACCGCAAGAGACAGGCACGATCTTGCCACTTGTTACCCCTTTACCAAGGGCCGCTTTCACCTCATCTGGAGTAATCTCTTCTTCCTCCAGGAATTTCATCATCAGTTCATCATCAACCCCAGAGATCTCCTCCAGCATCAGGTTCCGCAGTTCATCTACCTTACCTCGTAAATCCGGCGGGACCTCTTTCTTTCCCTTGTCCATGAAGTAAAGAGCTTTGTTGGCGAGGATATCTACCATACCAACAAAAGTCCCTCCTTCACGAATCGGATACTGAAGCGGGACAAACTTGCCCCCAAATTGCTCCTCCAACAAGGACACCAGACCAGAGAAATCAACATCGGCGTGGTCCATGTGGTTCACAAAAACAGCTGTTGGCCGGTGAGCTCCGCCAGTCAGATCCCAGGCGCGTTCAGTCACCACTTCAATCCCCTTCTCGCCATTCAGTACAAGAACGGAAAGGTCAGCCACTGGAATGGCCTTGTACATCTCTTCCACAAATTCATCCCCGCCCGGGGTGTCGACAATAGCGACTCGCGTACCCTTTACATCAAATGATCCGATAGCCATATCAATCGAGTACCCGCGGTTCTTTTCCTCTGTGGATGAATCGAGTGTAATTTGGTCCTTAACGCCACCCTTCTGCAAAAGTAAAGTGGCAAGGGTTGTCTTGCCAGAACCGGAATGTCCCACAAGACATATATTCCTCGCTTGCCCCATTAGGTATCCCCCTTAAGCATAATTAATCTGAATTCCTGTGTAATTGCCTACAGGTGAACTCACAAGCAGTATACCAATGGTTGCGAACAATAGCAACACACCTCGCCGTCAGGGGTTGCGGCAACTTATGCGGAAGTTTATCCTTAATTATGGGCTTGCCATGGCAGGTAATTGGCTATTGTACCATCCAATGCGATAACACATTGGTGGTAAATTCTCATCACTGTTATCGAGTATTTCGTAAGACTGTTGCGATCCCTTTACCAAGTAGGAGGTAACGATGACCATCAAACTGCTATTGGGCAACGAAGCCCTAGCACAGGGCGCACTGGATGCTGGACTCTCCGGCGCTTATGCGTATCCAGGAACACCATCAACCGAGATTACTGAATACATACAGCAGAGCCAACAGGCAAAGCAAGATAATGTTCATAGCCGCTGGTCCACAAATGAGAAAGTTGCCCTGGAAGAAGCTATTGGAATGAGCTATGCGGGCAAGCGTGCCATGGCGAGTATGAAGCACGTGGGGTTAAATGTAGCTGCTGATCCATTCATCAACGCAGCGATAGCGGGCGCAAACGGTGGCCTGCTGATCAACGTAGCTGATGATCCATCAATGCACTCCTCACAGAATGAACAGGATTCTAGGCTGTATGGCGACCTCGCTTTTGTGCCATGCTTAGAACCTTCAAGCCAACAAGAGGCCTATGATGCACCATCATACGCGTTCGAGCTCTCTGAAAGAATGAATATGCCTGTACTTATCAGGTTAACAACACGGCTTGCGCACTCGCGCTCAAAAGTCAAGCTACGTGTGGCGGAGGACAAAAACAGACTTGACCCTCCTACAGACCGTAATCAGTACATATTGCTTCCAATAAACGCGCGTAAGGCTTATCGAAACCTAATTGATAGTCAGCCAAAGCTGCTGGAAGAAAGCGAGAACAGTACTTTCAATAGATATCAAGATGCGCCTGACAAGAAGCTGGGAATCATCGCTAGCGGTATTGCTTACAACTATGTTCAAGAGGTTTACAACGGCTCTTGTCCCCATCCTCTCCTTAAGATATCGCAATATCCTATACCTTCGAAACAGGTCAGGCACCTGATCGATGACTGTGATGAAATAGTGATATTTGAGGAAGGATACCCCTTCATCGAGGGCAAGCTACGCGGCATTCTTGGAGACAGGGACAATGTAATACACGGAAGGCTTGACGGCAGTATACCCAGAACCGGCGAGCTTAACCCTGGTATTGTTGGAAAAGCACTTGGTCTTGAAGCAGAACTCTTTTTTTCGCAGCCAGATATCCTTGTAGCCCGGCCTCCAGCCCTATGCCCGGGATGTCCCCATGCTGATACTTACTTAGCGCTAAATGCCGTAATGGAGAACTACCCTCACGGCCGTGTGTTCTCGGACATAGGTTGCTATACCCTGGGAGCGCTTCCACCATACGAGTCAATTGACACTTGCATAGAAATGGGAGCATCCATCACAATGGCCAAGGGAGCATCCGATGCTGGCCTTGCTCCAGCAGTGGCTGTGATCGGCGACTCTACCTTTACTCATTCAGGCATGACCGGCCTTCTAGACTGCATAAGCGAGAATGTGCCGGTGACTGTAATCATCCTCGACAACCTCACTGTAGCTATGACCGGTGGACAAGAGTCGAACGCTACCAATCGGCTTGCTTCGATTTGTCAGGGCCTTGGAATAGATGAAAAACACATCGTGACAATTATACCTATTCCTAAGAACCACAAAGAAAATATCTCAGTAATTACAAATGAAATAGCTTATCAAGGAACATCTGTAATTATAGCCAAGAGAGAGTGCGTACAGACGCTGGGGCGCCATATCCACAAAGGAGGTAATAAGAAGTGAAGAAAGACATCATTTTGGCAGGCGTAGGGGGACAGGGACTGCTTTCCATAGCCGCGGTGATCGGTGAGGCTGCGCTACAAACAGGGATTTTCATCAAGCAGTCCGAGGTTCATGGAATGGCTCAGCGCGGTGGGGTTGTACAAAGCCATGTGCGCTTAAGCGATCATATTATTTACTCTAATTTAATACAGAAGGGGACATGCGACCTAATCCTAGCCACGGAGCCACTGGAATCGTTGCGACACCTGGAGTTCCTAAGGGAGACCGGGATGCTTGTAACTAACTGCGTTCCATTCAGAAATATCGATACCTACCCCAACGAGTATAAGATCAACGAGAGTATCAAGGCCATAGAACACCATCTATTAGTAGACGCCGTAGCTCTGGCCAAGGAAGCCAGATCTTCTCTCTGCGCGAACATGGTGGTTCTAGGCGCGGGGTCACCGTTTATTGGCCTCGATGAATCTGTTCTTCGTGACGCTATAGAGAACATCTTTTCTAAGAAAGGCTCAAAAATAGTCGAGATCAATTTGGCGGCGTTCACTGCGGGTAGAAACGAAGTTCATACAGCAACAGAATGAATCAAGCAAGCTTACCACCATGCCTATACGGGCGCGTTTCATTGTAGTTCATTTTCGCTCTGAGAGCGCCTTCGATATCCAGGTCATGACGCCCAGCAAAATCGAGCAGACGGATCACGACATCAGCAAGCTCTTCTTCCATCTGAGAGAACCCTGGTGTCTTAAGGCTCTGAGGGTTTCCACTGCGGTAAGCCTCCATTACCTCGGATAACTCCGTTACCATTAGCATTAGAATCTCACCGACCGAGCGAGGGCGATCCCACCATCCATGCTCGACCGCAGTCCGGTGTACCTCCCTCTGTACTTGACTGATCTCCATTATCTATTCTCCTTGTTACTTGTTCACACTAAGGTACCATCTATAAGAAGCTTGTCAACCGTTCATATTGGTGCTACGCTGATGCGATACATGTACGAAGGAGGATAGCATGAGAATAATTAAGTTATTAGGCATAGTGCTACTTGAAGCTGCCCTTGTGATCAGCCTCGGATTGGTGACTGCAGCAGATGATTCAGACAGGAATGTGCTACGAGTTGGCATCTTCGCTGACCTGCACGCACACGATACAGATTCGCCCGTTGAAGGCAAGACAATGACCAGCTATAAGGAGAGATTAGAAGCATGCGTTGAAGCATTTAACGATTGGCCAGCAGATCTTGTCATCCAGCTCGGTGACTTTGTAAACGGTAATTACGTAATGGGAGTACCTCTGGGAGATCCAGCGCGCATAGTAAGTATTCTTGACGAGGCGGAAGCAATCTACGCCAAAGTTGCTGCCCCGCGCTATTACTTGCTGGGAAACCACGACGTTTACGACCTCTCCAAGGAAGAATTCATCGCTCACACGCAAGCCAGTTCAACGT
This sequence comes from uncultured Thermotogae bacterium, assembly GCA_964552295.1. GTDB lineage: Bacteria > Bipolaricaulota > Bipolaricaulia > UBA7950 > UBA9294 > M55B144. Next base: position 63,244 of record CAZKFV010000101.1, read on the forward strand.
TTGGAAGCTTCGATGCCGGCGCGTACCACTTTGTGATTCTTGACGCCCAGTACGACAAACATGGCGAAGACCTAGGACACGAGTTTTGGGTGGTTCAAGGAAATATACCGCAGCCCCAAATCGATTGGCTGGAAAGCGATCTTGCCTCAACTGACAAACCGACGATCGTGTGTGTTCATCAACGCCTCGATGTCGACGAAGACCTCCTATCTGGTGGCGGACCGGAAATCATACATAACAAGGAAGTACAGAAGGTTTTGGAAGACTCCGGCGTAGTAATAGCCGTTTTTCAAGGCCACGACCACGAGAATGCCCACAACATAATAAACGGCATCCACTATATAGAATTTGACCAATTAGCAGATGAGGATGGAAGCGCCCCCTCTTGGGCATACGTAACCCTCGACCCAGTGGGCCGCGTCATTACAATAGTAGGGGCAGGAGACCAGGCTAATTGGGAACTGGCCTACTAAGGAAATCATGATCGTTGACTTCACAATTTCACCAATCGGCGTTGGCGAATCTCTAAGCTCTTATGTCGCGGATATGTTCAAGATAATCGAGCGTAGCGGACTTCCCCACGAGCAACATTCCATGGGAACCAACATCGAAGGAAACTGGGATGAAGTAATGAGCGTGATCAAGGAATGCCGAGATCGAATGCTTGAGCGAGCAAATCGAATATCTATTTCCATTAAGATCGACGAACGAAAGGGCATTAAAAAAGGAATAGATAAGAAGGTTGCCTCCGCAAAAGCCAAGCTTGCGGAGAAGTAACCAAGCTTTTTTTGCATCAAGCTTGCCCGTGCTCACCTATTTGAGCAACGTCTTCAAGTGATCTAGATCTGCCTAAGGCACTTACGCCACCTCCGCGCTGCACTCTGGAGGAGTACCTTGGGGCCTTCGAGGTCACTGTTTCAGTGCTGTAAAGTGAGAGCGCACTCGAACGAGCAGCCTGTTAACTATGCGAGGATGCGACAAAAGTGCCGCCGAATAAGGGTTATATTTTCTCGTCTCATTTTTGGGTGTCATCTATGGCTTTTCCAGCTCAAACTGCACGCGCGGAGTTGAAAACGGTGCGGGTCCTGATGATTGGTTTCAATCCAGTCGTCCGGGAGGGACTGCGGGCGATCCTGGCTATGGATTATGGGATTGAACTGATTCCGGATGTTACGGATGCGGATCAAGCTCTTCTGCAGTTAAAACAGGCATCTGACCAGGGACGTCCTGTCGACGTCATGTTGACCGAGGCGCGGACCAGCACCTTGGATGGCATCCAGACAACGAGGCTTATCAAGGAGCAATTCCCGGAGGTAGCTGTCCTAGTGCTGACGGAGAACATCAACGATTCTTATGTCGTTGACGCCATCCACGCGGGTGCGGGGGGATACATCTTCCTCAAGGACATGGCTCCTGAAGAGTTGCTTCAAGGCATCCGGCGTGTAGTTATGGGCGGCATGCAGATAAAGAGGGAATTGTTGCACACTGCCGTGGAGAATCTGATGCAAAACGGCAGGAAGACGCTTGCCGAGCGTACGACTGAGGCGGCTCACCTCACCGAGAGAGAAGTTGATGTGCTCAGGCTCTTGGGGCACGGAGACTCGAACAACGCAATTTTCGCAACCCTGGGTATCACCCTGGACACGACCAAAAAACACGTCCGAAACGTTATCCGCAAGTTGCAGGCACGCAGCCGCACCCATGCGGCTATTATCGCGGCCCAAGCAGGTATCGTGGGCAATCCTGTCTCTCCTGTCGTTGAGGCACAATCTGAGCCGGGGTCAGTTATCTGAAAGATTCCCCTATATTGTCAGGCGCGATAACGACCCCCGTCTACCAGTCCACTACTTCTAACTTGGTATTAGCTTTCTTTGGCCGCATGCTAGTTTTACCTTGAGCTTATCCGCCTCAATATCCGGCAGGTCCTCAGCTATTTCAAGTAACATTTCATTTTGTGTGATCAAACAAAATAAGTGCTTGTTGCATGAAACATACGCATCACGGAGTATTTTGACTCATCTCAATCTAAGAAATAATTTAAAGGTCTTAGTTCTGTCTACCATACAGTACCGCCCACTGAGTGTACGGTAAGCAGAACTAAGACCCTCTCTTTTAAGCCCCCGTTTATGGGCAAGTGTCATTCAAGCCATTTCAGAATGGCTTGAATGCTGCCGGTAGCAAGAGCAATGCTTGTATCCGCCGCTCCGTAATATAGGTGAATCGTGTCTCCATCGGCGGCGACGGTGTAGCCGCACGGAAAAACGACGTTGTCGACATCCCCGCGCCGCTCGTAAGGTTGTTCCGGACCAAATATCCATTCATCGCTGCGTTTGAGGCAAATCTCTGGAGTATGCAAATCAAACAAAGCCAGGCCGAGCCGGTAAATTGAGCCGGCTACGTTTGGTCGCACGCCGTGGAAAATCACCAGCCATCCTTTAACAGTTTCGATAGGCGGACAGTTGAGCCCGACTTTATTCGCGTCCCACCATCCTCCCCGCCGGGCTTCCAGCATTATCTTGTGACTACCCCAATGCCGCAAGTCTGGTGAGTAGGACAGCCACATATGCGCCCCCGATCCACTGACTGGGCGATGGATCAATACCCAATGGTCGCCAATTCGATGTGGAAACAAAGCAGCATCCTTATCCTCCGGCGCCATAATCATGCCATAACGTTCGAAGGTATAGAAATCATCTGTAAGCGCAAGCGCCACCCCTGGGCCGCTACTGGAGAAGGCGGTATAAACGACAGCATACCTTTTTATTTCAGGGGCATAGGTGATGCGCGGGTCTTCAATACCCCACAGTTCTTCAGGGAAGTTATCTGCATCAGGCATAAGAGTAGGCTGTCTATCAATTTCCCAGCCATCTATACCATTAGCGGAGCGGGCAGCGCACAAGTGCGAAAGTCCGCTGCGATCTTCGACACGACACAGCAGCAGGGTGGTTCCGTCATGTAGCAACGTTGCACCGGGATTGAACACGCTATTGACCGGATAAGGCCAATCGGCCGCGGTCAGTATGGGATTGTGTTGATGACGTTTGAAAAGTTCAAGGTGTTGATTAGTCATTAGCTTTGGTCCTGCAGGGCAATAAAAGTCTCAGCTAGACGGAGTTCCAGCAGCGCCTGGAGAAAGGCCAGTGTCGATTCTGCGCCCTGATTTTCGTTCACGCGATCGGGATGCAGACCGTCTCGACAACCTCCAGTCGTCGGATCATACACCGGCAAATTGAGGCTATTACGGCCAAGAAACCATTCAAAGACGCGGCGGGCTTCCTTACGCCAGCGGTTATCGAGCGTGATCTGGTAGGCTGCGAGACAGGCGGAGACCATCGTCTGTGCTTCCACCGGCTGTTGATCGAATATTGCCCGTTTACCACCCTGCGGATAAAAACCATTGGAGCCGATAGGAACGTAATACCTCGTCTCTGAGTGCTGTAAATTGGCCAACCAACTTAGCGACTCCAATCCAGCTTCGGTCATGGAGGGATTGGATATCGCATGGCCACAGAGGAGTAAGGCATGTGGTAACGCGGCGTTGCAATAGGTTAGCCGGTCTTCATACCAGCGCCATTCATCTGAATTATGGCTCTGATACAACATCAGTAGCCGCTCGGACAATTCCTCGCAAACATGGTTTGCCCGGCTATCACCGGAAAATCGATGCAGGTATTCCTGGATGCCCATGATCGCGAAAGCCCAGGCGCGAGGACTGGTTGTTTTAAGAATAGAAGGCAAGGCTTGTTCGAATACCCATCCTGCCATACTGTGCAAGGCCGCTGCGTTCGAGCGGCCTAACACGGTGCCTAACGCCCACAACGTGCGCCCATGACTGTCGTCAGAACCGACTTCTTCCAGCCAGTGGCGCTGGTAATCCATAAAGTTACGGAAGCGTCCGGTTTCAGTATTGAAGGCATACCAGATAAAGGCGAGATAACGGGAGCCCAGTTCCAGGGACTCTTTGTTACCCAGGGCTTCCATGAGAGCACTCACCATCAACGCGCGGGCATTGTCGTCGATTGTATAGCCTTCGCGATAGTTGGGTACCGTGAAAATGGCGTGCTGCAAAATGCCGGTCCCGTCCGTCATATGATGCAAGTGGTCCAGCTTGAGAGGCGGCAGTTCACCCGGGCGTTTGTCCAGAGGCTTAACAGCGAAGCCCGGGTGAGTAAAATGACGGCGCTTCGCGCGTGCACTTTCAAAACTCTCCATATAACGTTTCGCTACGTGCGGCCAGATCATCTCTCTCCCAAAAACATAAGCCCGCTTGCGCATGGCATGACGCTCGGACTCGTTATCTAACAGATTAATCACGTGATCGGCGAGAGCTGCTGGGTCTCGGAATGGCACTAGCACTCCCCGTCCTTCGGCAAGCATCTCTTCCGCATACCAGTATGGTGTCGAAATTATCGCCTTGCCCGCTCCCAGGGTATAGGCGAGTGTGCCGGAGGTGATTTGTGCTTCATTGAGATAGGGTGTAATGTAAATATCCGCCGCACTGATGAATTCAACGAGCTTTTCCAAACTTATAAAGCTGTTGTAAAAGATAACCTGACCTTCCACGCCTTTTTCCTGAGCCAGCCATTGCAGTGACAGCCTGTATGTTTCCCCTTCATTCAGCAATACTTGGGGGTGGGTCGCGCCGAGGACGAGGTAGACCACATTCGGGTGCTTGGCTAAAATGGCGGGCATAGCGGCGATGACGTTTTCGAAGCCTTTACTCGCCGAAAGCAAGCCAAAGCTCAGCAGGACGATTTTGCCTTCTACTCCAAACAGGTCTTTGTAAAAACTTGGATCTACAAAAGGCACATCAGGGATCCCGTGCGGGATCAGATCAATCTTCTCCAGTGGTACGCTATAGACCTCATTCAGAAATTCCGCGCCGCGCTTACTCATAACAACCAGTCGATCAGATAAAGCCGCAATTTCTTTCAACACCCGCTTCTGATCGGGGTCGGGGTCGCGTAGGATGGTGTGAAGTGTCGTGACAATGGGCATTCTCAATTCTCGTAGTAGCACCAGAATGTGGCTGCCCGCAATTCCGCCGAAAATACCGTACTCGTGTTGCAGCGATAAGAGGTCGACATTACTGATGTTCAGAAAGTCAGCCGCGCGGCGATAGGAATCAACATCCTTCTCTGTGAGTTCAAACCGAACACGGGATGGATACTCATAACCGGTCTCGATATCATTAACCGGTAGAGCAATACAGGTCTTTTGCGGATATTGAGTGGCGATGGCCTCACACAAATCGGTGGTAAATGTGGCGATGCCACACTGGCGCGGCGAGTAGTTACCGACAAATGCAACGCGTTTGAGTTTTGAATCGGTTGAATCGTGATTCATACCGAATATCTCCTTCTGGAACCCCCCGTCCCCTATTTACTGTCCTTTGGGTCTATGAAAGCAAGGGGCGGTTGCTAATGTTCTGTCCTTATTCATTGTACTCCCATTGTTGCATTAAAACATTCTTATTTAGTTAGTCATACACTATTGCACATTGCCACATACAATCTGAGGACGGGCTTCGCTCCCTCTACTTTGTAAACTGCCACACGTTTACCTAAAACCTACCTGTGTATGAAGAAACCGAGAGGACTCATGAAAGTCAGCAAGGTCTTCGAAACCCTCATCGCCGAATGAAACACCGAGCTTCTGGAAGTATTACGGCCAAACTACTCCTTCATCGTGGCATTATACGGTCTCTCTTCTCGTACTTACAAAGACGCTATCTCCCAGGGTTTGCTAATCTCACAAGCCAAACCTCGCATAGTTGTTATTCTAACCTGCCGGGCTACCGTTGTCTATCACACAAGGGCTTGTTGAGTAGCTGGGTTGCACGAAAGTCAGTTTCGTGCAGTTAGATTCAGTGACTAGCTGAACAAAATAAGCTCATGTTCATTTTCAACTTGAGATCCACTCTGGTCATTTTCACAATATTTATACGTCTGTATGTATCTATGTCTGGAGGTGTAACATGAGTAGAAAGATGACTGTGGTGTTTCATAACGAAGAACTCTACACATATCTAAAGGTTGAAGCAGCGAGGCGACATATGCCAGCCAGTGAAATCATTGCGGATGCTGTTAGTGAATGGTTGGATAGCCATGAAGATGCCGAATTGTTACCCGTAATTGATTCAGCCGGTACCGAATGGAAGGAGAAGGGTGGGCGTCCCTGGTCTGTGAACTAGACGAATTCGTTAGCCGTCCTGAAGGAGCCACCGAGGCAAAGCGTGCATAAAATAGAGATTTCACCGGCAGCTGACCGTGACTTAGAAAAGCTCAAAAGCCGAATACTAAGGCAGGACTTTCAGCGATTGCGAGACCCTATCGGCGGCCTGGCCGAAGAACCTCGCCCTCAGGGAGTCAGGAAAATAAAGGCAGCAGAGAAAGCTTATCGCATTAGAGTGGGCAGTTATCGCGTGGTTTATGATATCTATGACAATGATAATTTAGTATTGATTCTGCAAATTGCGCGCACGAGAGAGACAACCTATCGCCAATAGGACAGGTCCACTAGGACAAGTCCAGTAGGACAGGTCCAGTAGGACAGGTAATGAATGATGAGTTATAATCAATTCAAAATTACATCCACGCCATTTAAAAGACACTGGCAGTTGGCGATGCTACCGAACACACCCACCGCCCAGCACTGAAGGCATTTATAGAGAACTTGTCCCCCGGTATTGTTGCCACTAACGAGCCGAAACATATCGAGTGCGGCGCTCCTGATTTCATAGTAAGAAAAGGCTCGGTCTCCATTGGCTATATCGAGGCGAAGTACATCGGCAAGAGCCTGCATGAGACAGAGAAGACCGACCAGCTCAAGTGTTACCGTAATTGACTCTTCAACCTGATTCTTACCAATCATCTTGAGTTTTGCTGGTACGTGGATGGCCAGTGCCGTCTCAACGCCCGCC
>CAZKFV010000102.1:0-6385 GCA_964552295.1 uncultured Thermotogae bacterium
GCCAACATGACCCAAAGAATCCATTGTTGTTGTTAGAAGTACCTTAATAATGCTAACCACCCCTCTTGTGTCTCTTTAAGTGGAATTGTAGTGTGGTGCATCCACATCGTCAAATGGCCTGACAAACAGACCTCGTGTGTTATACTACTGTTTGATCGTGAATGGATAAAATGGATCAGTGGTTTGAGAAGAGGAATAAGGTGTTGGTTATGGGGGTTCTAAACCTCACCTCCGATTCTTTCTATGATGGTGGATACTATAACGCACCGCAGAATGCGTTGAAACGCGCGATGGAGATGGTTGAGCAAGGGGCTGATATCATCGATGTAGGTGGAGAATCCAGCCGTCCAGGAGCCAGTCCGGTCAGCGTAGAGGATGAGCTTCAGCGGGTTATCCCGATGGTGGAAGAGATAGGTAGAAGATGTGATGTGATGATTTCTGTGGATACCACTAAGTCCGCGGTTGCGCAAGTAGGGCTTGAGCATGGGGCGAAGATGATTAACGATATTAGTGCTATGCGGTACGATCCTGACATGTTTGATGTGGTAGCTCAGTCTGGTGCTTTTCTAGTGTTGATGCACATGCAGGGAACACCAAAGACTATGCAGCGTGATCCTTCGTACAGAGATGTTGTTGCTGAGATCAAAGATTTTCTGCAAGAAAGAATAGGTAAAGCTGTCCGCAGCGGAATTGGTCGACAACGCCTGATCGTGGATCCGGGTATAGGTTTTGGGAAGCGCCTGGTACACAATCTTGAAATTCTACGAAGACTATCGGAGTTTAAGGATATGGAGGTTCCAGTAATGATCGGGTTATCAAGGAAGTCCTTTTTGGGTGATATCCTTGACGTACCAGTGGGTGAGCGCTTGACTGGTACGATAGCTGCTAACAGCATTGCAGTTGCAAATGGAGCTGACATAATTCGAGTACATGACGTAAAGGAGGGAAGGCAGGCGGCCGATGTTGCGGTTCGTCTGCGAAGCGATGCGCCTTAATATTGATGCTTTTTTGGATAATCAGGGGAAACATTTTCCGTTGGAAATCAGCTTAGATGCGCAGCGGGCAACCAGTATGTCTGATAATGTAACCTTTATAGAAGATGTAATGGTCAGCGGAGAGGCATATGTGCAGCTTTCTACCCTCTATCTGGATACGGAGATTAGCACCATTTTAGAGCAACCGTGTAGACGTTGCTTGGAGCCAGTAAGAGAAGAGGTTGACCTAAACGAGCGCTTCAAGATAGATATCTCCGAGGCAGAGGGTTCGGTGGATCTTATTACTCACATCCTGGGGTTTATCATTGCAGCCATTGACCCGCATCCGCTTTGTCGCCCAGATTGTCGCGGCCTGTGTCCGGTATGTGGTATCAACCTAAATGAGCATCCAGACCACGTTTGCCATGAAACAAACGATAATCGTGTTCGGCTGCGAGATTTTCTCAAGTGACCAGGCAGACACTTACCCTCGGATTTGATCCTGGACTTGCTACCACTGGTTACGGTGTAGTAAGGGCGAGTGACAATGGATGGGTAGTGATTGACGGGGGGGTGATAACTACCGCAAAAGGTGTTTCCCGGCCTGAAAGGCTAGTTGAAATATACGACGAGGCTCGTAAGTTGATCGATCAATACCACCCTTGCGGCGTGGCGATTGAAGAGATTTATTTTGCCACCAACTCCCGTACAGCGATGCTAACTGCTGAAACACGTGGGGCTATTTTAATGGCGACATATGGTACTCCAGTGCGTGGGTACACCCCGTTGCAGGTAAAGAAGAGAATCACGGGCTATGGAAAGGCCAAGAAGCAACAGGTGCAACAGATGGTAAAAGAACTGCTGGGGCTGTCTGAGACGCCACGACCAGACGACATGGCCGATGGTCTTGCCCTTGCTCTATGTTACTTGTTCGATTTACAAGGGGTGAACAAGAAGCAACATGACTACATCTGATCAGACAGCTAACGAGTTATTGCAAGCAAGAGATGCACCAAGAGATAGGCTTATTCTCTTTGACGGACACTCCATCGCTTACCGCTCTTTTTACGCTATTAAAGATCTGACAGCGCCCGATGGGTCCGCGGTCAATGCTGTGTACGGTTTCTGGCGTTTCATAAGCAGGATGTTTCAAGATTTTCCTTCATCTTATGCTGCAGTGGCTTTTGACGCTGGTGGAGTGACTTTTCGCCATGAGATTTATCCGGAATATAAGGCAAATCGTAAGGAGATACCCGTAGAACTTGCTTCCCAGCTTCCCACTATTCAGGAAATGCTGGCCTTACTGGGCATAAAAGTCATTTTCGAGATGGGAGTAGAAGCAGATGACATTCTTTCAAGTATAGCGCTGAAGGCAGCATCGCAGAATCTTCCGGTGTTGATAGTGACCTCAGACAAGGATTTAGCGCAACTGGTCGATGAGAGCATCAAACTAGTGCGACCGTGCGGGCAAGGAACTTCTGGGGGGGTAGAGGTGCTGGATGCAGAAGGTGTGTATGATCGTTTTGGCGTGCAACCGGCACAGTTGGTCGATTATCTGGCACTTATTGGAGACTCGTCTGATAACGTGCCCGGAGTGCCATCTATTGGTCCAAAGACAGCTGTGAAGCTACTTGCCGAGTACGGATGTCTTGATAACTTGATTACCAAAGTCGACGAGTTGAGCAACAAACGTGTCCGGGACATACTGAAGCAACACAGTGAAGCTGCCTTGTTGGCCAAGCGCCTAGTTGCCCTTGATCCAGAGATCTCGGTCGGAAAAGTGCCAGATGATTACCGGCTTTCACCCGTAAATATGCGTGGCTTGACAGAGCTTCTTTCTCGGCTGAGTTTCAGCTCCATTCTCAAAGGACTTTCGCTTGAACCATTGCAACCAAATATATATGCGAAAGGCTCCGAAACGGATCAAGCAGTCTATCGTTCTATCCTTTCAGAAGAGGACCTTGATGATTTAGTTGAAGAGATTTCGCATTGCGATGAGATATCTATCGACCTGGAAACCAGCAGCATTGACCCGATGCGTGCGGACATTGTGGGGATAGCCATTTCGCCTCGTCCTTATCTTGGCTATTACATCCCGACAGGGCACCATTACCTTGGAGTACCTACGCAGCTTAAATTGGAGAGAGTTCTTTCAGCTTTGCGGCCATACATCGAGGCAGATACCCCAAGGCTAATAGGACAAAACATCAAGTATGACCTAATAGTGCTTCTTCGCAACGGGCTCTACCCGCGGGGTATTTCATTTGACGCTATGATCGCCTCGCACCTGGTCAATCCGGAAGAACGAAGACACAACCTGGAGCAGATTGCCAAGCACTACCTCAACTGTAAGATGCTCTCCTACGCTGAACTTGCAGGTAAGAAGGGTAAGATATCCGAGACAGATGTTGACAAGGTCACGTTTTATGCAGCGGAGGATGCCGAGATAGTCTTTCGGGTTAAGGAAATACTCAGTGCTGGCTTAGAGCGTGTGGAGGCAAGGCGCTTGTTTAGCGAGGTGGAGATGCCTCTTGTGAGCGTACTGGCGCGCATGGAAAGGAATGGAATACTTGTAGATAGGGCTGTTCTTTCTACACAGGGAAGCGATCTACGACAACGATTGACGGTAATAGAGAAAGACATGTACGAAATTGCCAGCCAGACATTCAATCCTAATTCCCCAAAGCAGGTGGCAAATATCCTGTTTGATCACCTTGGTCTTCCTGTAATTGAAAAGACTAAGACAGGCCCTTCCACAGGCGCGCGGGTCCTAAGCGAGCTTTCCATCCAGCATCCTTTACCAGGTAAGTTGATTGAGTACCGCGAGCTTCAAAAGCTTCTAACCACTTACATCGAGCGTTTGCCCGAGACAATCAATCCTCATACGGGGCGAATACACACTTGCTTTCATCAGACATCTACTGCTACTGGAAGGCTTTCTTCTTCGGATCCAAATTTGCAGAACATCCCAATAAGAACCGAGGTTGGCGAGAGGATTAGAAAAGCATTTGTGGCTCCAAAGGATTCGCTGCTCATCGGCGCTGACTACTCGCAGATCGAGATAAGGTTACTGGCGCATCTCTCAAGAGACGAGAACCTTGTAGCTGCTTTTGTGGACGGCAAAGACTTGCATAGGATAACCGCCAGTCGCATCTTTGCTGTTCCTGAGGATAGGGTTACCGACAGGCTTCGTAGTGCTGCTAAGCGGATCAATTTTGGCATCATATATGGAATCAGTCCATACGGCCTGGCACGTCAGCTGGGAATATCGCGCGAGGAAGCAAGAGCCTACATCGACCGATTCTTCGGCGCTTATCCGCAAACTCGTCTATATATGGATCGAATGATTGAAGAAGCAACACAGAGAGGGTACGCTGAAACGATTCTTGGGCGCAGGCGTATGCTTCCGGAACTTACTGATAAGAATGTAACAGCGCGCAACTTCGCCAAGAGAAACGCGGTCAATACCCCAATTCAAGGCAGCGCTGCTGACCTTATAAAGCTAGCTATGTTAAGAATCGATCGGCTGATAGGAGATGGAAAGTTGAAGGCGAAGATGCTCCTGCAGATCCACGACGAATTGGTGTTTGAGTCCCTTGAAGAAGATGCTCCTGCAGCGGGCAATATCATCAAGCAAGAGATGGAGGCAGTGATGAAGCTTCGTGTTCCGCTTGAGGTGAAGGTTAAGTCTGGCACAAATTGGAGCCAGATTTAAGGATAAGGCCATGCTCAAGCTGGGATACTTTCTGATGATCGCAGCGGTTGTGCTTCTGGGGGGATATGCCGTTTATTTCATAATACATGCTGTGGTTACTGCACCAGGGCTAAGTCCGTTTTTTAAGGTTGTAATCCTGGTAGGAATCACGGGCTTTTTTATCACGATAGTTGGCTTGATACTAGAGTGCAGGAGGGAGAAGGATGATTACAGTGACAACGGAGACAATTGAGGGCAGCAAAGTTGCGGAAACTCTTGGTCTGGTACGTGGAAACACGATCCGCGCCCGTAACATGGGGCGGGATATTGTAGCCGGATTGAGGAATATCGTTGGAGGCGAAATTAAGGAATATACGGTTATGCTGAGCCAGGCGCGCGATCAGGCGATCGACCGCATGATTAAGCAGGCAGAAACGATGGGAGCAAACGCGGTTCTTGGCGTTCGCTTTACTACGTCACAAACGATGTCTGGTGCCGCGGAGATACTCGCATACGGTACGGCGGTACGCTTGAATACTTAGCCACTACCGGCTATGGTTGATAGGATAAGCTTCATGGCCGCGTTGACCAGGCTTTCCTTGTTTTGCAGGCGAGTGCCTTGCCACTGGAAGTTTCGCGCAGTGACTTTCTTTGCTGTTGCTAATCCAATATAGGAAAAACCAACAGGCTTATTTGCACTTCCTCCAGTTGGTCCGGCTATTCCAGTGATTGCAACAGCGATATCACACTTGAATAACTCGCGGCATCCCCTGGCCATTGCCTCGGCAGTTTGCGCACTAACTGCACCGTGCTCTTCAATAACACTGTGTGGAACATTAAGAAGCGTTTCCTTTATCTGGTTCTGGTAAGCAATTATTCCTCCAAGGAAGTATCTTGATGCTCCTGGAATATCAGTGATTTTGCTTCCCAGCAACCCGCCTGTGCATGATTCAGCCACCGCGATCGTCAGGCTGTGGCTTTCTAATTCCTCTTTGATCTGCTGTTCAAGTAGCATATCTCCTCCATGGTGTTCATGGTCTGACATAAATAGCGAATCTTCAACTGATAGGAGGCAGTCTCAGCTAAGTGAGGCCTTCTCTGATGAAGGGCAGTGTTCGGATAATGGGCAGTCTGCGCAGTTGGGGTTAGTTGGATGACAGATCTCTCGGCCTAAGCGGATCAGGCCTAGATGTAGCTGCTGCATCCATTCTACGTCTGGAGGTAGGAGATGGTTCATGCGATTATGTGGATCGTCTTTGGGGCCAACCATACCTAATCGTTTCGTAACGCGCTTTATGTGAGTATCCACCGGAAAATATGGTTTGTTAAATGAAAAAAGCATCACTATTCCTGCTGTCTTCTTTCCCACCCCTGGAAATGAAAGCAGCCAATCTATGGCTTTGTCGAGTGGTAGGTCTGCTAGGAAAGATATGTCAAGGGATTCCTGTTCGCGCAGTATTAGCGTAAGCAGGTTCTTTATCCTTACAGATTTCTGATTGTGCAGTCCGCCAACCTTTATTGCCTCCGCGATTTCACTTGCTGGTGCATTGCTAACTCTTTCAAGCGATTCGAAACGATCCATAAGCGAGCAGTACGCCCTATCACGGTTTGTGTCATTCGTGTTTTGTGAAAGGATAGTGCTGACTAGCTGCTCAACCGGATCTATCATTATTATCTTGATATTGCCATAATGATGGCGCAGGCGCTTTGCTATCCA
>CAZKFV010000103.1:0-15283 GCA_964552295.1 uncultured Thermotogae bacterium
AACTACGACACTACATAAGACCAAGCTCTATCCAGACTTGCGTACCATAAGCTCCCGCAAGAGGCGTCTAAGCTCGCGAGGGGACTCGATCGCAAAGCGGGAGTGGGAAGGGGACATGCCAATTCGTATTGAACATGCGGTGTCAGGAAGAACCTGGAACATGTCCTCATCTGTTGTATCATCTCCAGCCGCAAGGATGAAGTCCCAATCTTTTTTGGAAATCCATTGTCGGGCAATCCTGCCTTTGTTTATTCCAGCGTTCTTTACCTCAAGAAACCTGTGTCCCTCCAGGATGGCCAGCGGTTTGTTCTCCAGTAATGGCTCAAGGGATTCCTTTAACTCGCCTACTCGTACCTCAGCGAAGGTCTTTTCCGCCTTCCGATAGTGCCATACAAGCGAATATTCCTTTTCTTCCAATGAGGAACCGGGAGTTCGGCTTACATAAAGCTCAAATAGGGGTCGTATCGACTCTTTCCAGTCTTCGGTAAGTGGTTCTATAATTTGCCAAGGCTCTTGAGGTTCCTTATACCATACGCCGTGTTCGGCAACTAGTCCCACATTCAAGCTTCCAAACCAGCGCTCGAGGGTGGGTCTATCGCGCCCACTTATGATGACCACGCTATTGCCCTCTACGGAGCTGAGTTGTCGAAGTAATTCCATAAGTTGCTCGGGCGGAGAAGCCTCCTGGGGATCACCGGCAAATTGAACCAGGGTACCATCGTAATCCAGTAGAAAAAGCCGCTTACTGGCAAAGCGGTATTTCTCCAATAGCTGGCGTTTCACGTGAACCGTAAGCTTCTTAGCGGCAAATCGCTCCTGCATTCGCTTTATCGACTCAAGTCCCTCAATGAAATCCTCAGCCCACCTAACGACGTTGTAGTTGCGCATGCGAGATTGCATCAACACTAGGCGCTTCTGCTGCTCTTCTTTTGGCATCTCAAGGCCGCTTCTGATCGCATTTGCCATTTGCACTAGGTTGTTTGGGTTAACTATTAAGGCTTCCTGCAATTCTTGTGCAGCTCCTGCCAGCTCGCTTAGGATCAGCACACCATTTTGATCCGTCTTGGTGGCAATAAACTCCTTGGCGATCAGGTTCATCCCGTCACGTACCGGTGTAAGCAGGGCCACGTCCGCCAGGCGGTAAAGCGCAATCAGCATGCTTTCCGGCAGAAACCTAAACAGATACCAAACAGGCATCCATTCAAGTGATCCGTATTTTCCGTTCACCCTTCCTACCAGTTCATCAAGCTGGCTTTTCAGCTCTTGGTATTGGGTAACCCCGGCCCGGGAGGCAATTGCCTTGAGTACAAACGTCACTTTGCCCCGATATTTAGGGAACTTGCTTAAGAAAAGGTCGAATGCTTCCAGGCGCTGGATCAATCCCTTGGTGTAATCCATTCGATCTACAGAAAGAATGATCTGCCGGGGCCCTATCTGCCCACGAATGCGCTCCATCTCCCGCTTAGTCTCCAGACTGTCCGCGGCAAGAGAAAACCGGTCATAATCTATTCCCATCGGGAAAGCGTCTACTTTTACCAGTCGCTGTCCGGTAGATACCACCAATCTTCCTGCCATAGCTTGCCCAAAACCCAGCAGGCGACGAATGCTGGTAAGAAAGTGTCTCACGTAGTCATAGGTATGAAAGCCGATTAGGTCGGATCCCAAAAGCCCGTGGAGCAGCTCCTCTCGCCAGGGAAGCAACCTAAAGATCTCCGAGGACGGAAATGGAATGTGTAAGAAGAATCCTATTTTAGCTTGCGGAAGCTCGGCACGGAGCAGTCGCGGAAGCAACATCAGCTGGTAGTCCTGCACCCAGATTGTATCCTCAGATGTAGCAACCTCCATGACAGCATCTCGAAACATCGTATTCACTTTAAAGTAAGCGCGCCAGTCTGAGTCTTTGTACTGGGTGTACAAGGGAAAGTAGTGAAATAGCGGCCAGATAGTACGGTTGCAGAAACCATTGTAGTAATTGTCTATCTGCCGTTGCGTGAGGAACACGGGGTGGCAACTACGCTCACCCAGCCTAGACTTAATCTGTACGCACTGTTCATCGGACAAGAGATTGGAGGCAATCCCAGGCCAGCCAACCCATACGCTCTCCCGAGATTGGTAGAACGAGCCAAGGCCAGTAGCCAGGCCGCCTACGCTCTGGGTTATGCTTAGCTCTCCCTTTGTTCTCTTCATGGTGATCGGCAGTCGGTTGGAAACTATGATCAGCTTTCCCATGGTTGCCTCCCAGTTAGTGGTACATATAGCCTGCATTATACCCGAAATGACACTGTGTATGGAAATAATCTACTACAACGCGTATGTGTACAGGTATGATTATAAGGTAGGTGCGAGCATATTGTAGTACAGGGTTGAATGGGATGTGGCATTTTTGGTAATGTGTGTCACAAATTGCGTTTGTGTAATGATGATCCGGTAGGTCTTGGAAACAGCTGAAAAAGAGGTGAGTGTATGAGAACGATTATCCTTGCTGGTGGATACGCAACGCGGCTGCAGCCTATAACTATTGACCGCCCCAAGCCACTGTTGCCAGTAGCAGGAATTCCAATAATTGATCATATCCTTTCGCGCGGGCAGCTTCCGGGACGACCAGTCGTATCTACAAACCTTCGGTTTTTATCCCAGTTTCAGCGTTGGCAGGATGAATCAACCTGGGACGTCGACTTAGTAGTGGAGCAAACCGTCAGTGAAAACGAAAAACTAGGGACTGTAGGCGCTGTTGCCTACTTAATTGAAAAGCTGGGACTTGATGATGATATACTAGTTATCGGGGGAGATAACATCTTTGAGTTTGAGTTGGATGACCTGCTCTCCGCGTATAGAGGCCGCCCACTGATTGCTTTGTTCGATCTCAAGGATATCGAAAAAGTGCGCAACAAATACGGTGTAGTTGTAGTAGAAAATGGTAGAATAGTCCGCTTTCAGGAGAAGCCTGCCCAGCCTGACAGCACGCTTGCCAGTACTGCATGCTACGTCTATCCCAAGGAGATTTTGCCTCTTTTTGGCCAGTTCTCCGCGGAGGCAAGCGTGGGAAAGGATGCCCCCGGGTATTTCAACGAGTGGCTTCTGCAGGAAAAGGGGCAGGACATTGACCCATTCATCTTTGACACTAGTTGGCACGATATTGGAGATCGAGCATCCTATATAGCAGCAAATCAGCAGTACTGCAAATGTAATACTTGGAGCGGAAAAGGTGTAACAATAGAGAACTCTACCGTTACTGATAGTGTAATCCTTGACAACTCTCGTATATTCGGCTCATCGATCTCAGGATGCGTAATCGATTGTGAGTGTGAGCTGGTTGGGGTGAGCCTCAATAGCTGTCTTGTGGGGGCAAGAAGCAAGATCAAAAAAATGCTGTAGACAAATTACGAGGATGATTTGTTGTAGATTCTTGATGGCGAAAGCGATGCTTGGAGGGCAGGCGGTGGTTGTTTTGCGCTTGCCGTATAAATTACATAGAATACCGGTAAGATGAGAACCAGGGGGGCGCGTCAAATGGGTAAACAAGAGGTGCTTGAGAGCACGCTGAAACAGATCAAGAAGGCATACGGTGACGGGGCCATTATGTGGCTGGGTGATGGGGCGCAGGTGCTGCAAGTGGAGACGGTCTCCACGGGCTCCCTTGCTCTGGATATAGCGCTCGGCGTTGGAGGAATGCCCCGTGGAAGGATAATTGAGATCTTTGGCGCTGAGTCTAGTGGTAAAACGACGCTAGCTCTGCATATGATCGCCGAGGTTCAAAGGCGGGACGGCACAGCGGCGTTCATTGATGCAGAACACGCAATCGATCCCAAGTATGCACGGGCTGTTGGTGTTGATCTGGATCACATCTTACTTTCACAACCAAATTCGGGTGAACAAGCACTGGAAATCACAGAGCAGCTTACCCGTAGCGGGGCGGTAGACATTATCGTGATTGACTCCGTGGCAGCCCTGGTCCCTACCGCCGAAATTGAGGGTCAGATGGGGGATTCCCAGGTAGGCTTGCAGGCCAGACTGATGAGCCAGGCCATGCGAAAGCTGTCTGGGGCAATCTCCCAATCGAAGACTATTGTTGTATTTACCAACCAACTTCGATCCATGATCAGCGGAAGCCGGTTTGGGCCCTCCACAACCACCTCAGGCGGACGCGCTCTAAAGTTTTACGCCTCTATCCGGCTCAATATGTGGAACTCGGGAAGAATAGAAGAAGGTAGCGATCAGGTAGGTACTCATGTCAATGTGCGAGTGGTGAAGAATAAGGTTGCTCCACCGTTTAAAGAAGCCGTCTTTGACGTTATCTATGGAAGGGGCATTGTCCGTTCCCGCGATTTGCTGAACACCGGTGAAGAACTAGGAGTGATTTCTCGAAGCGGTTCTTGGTACTCATTCGGTGACAATCGCTTGGGTCAAGGAATCGGCAATAGTGCCAAAGCCCTTGAGGAAGATCCAGCTCTAGCCGAAAGGATTGAAGCCGAAATTCTAGCAAAGGCTGGTCTTTCCGCCGAAGCTGATGATGGAACTGGGGCAGGCGAGGAGGTAAAAGACGCTGCGTGATCCTTGGCAGGCCCTGCTGCGTCTACTGCGCTACCGACCTCGGAGTGTAGCCGAAGTACGGCAGCGATTAAGCTCGCTTGAGTTCTCTGATACGCAAATCGATAAGACCATCTCAAAGGCAGAATCAGCCGGGCTTCTGGATGATGAGTCTTTTGCCGTGGTATGGATAGAGGACCGGTTGCTAAACCACCCATTATCGCGAAGAGCAATTCTGCAGGAGCTTACCGACAAAGGGATAGATAAGACTGTAGCAACTGATGCGTTGGATAGACTCTATCCCGCTGTTGGGGAAAAGGCGGTGGCTTTGGAATTGGCGCGCGCGAGATGTTCGAGGTACGGCGCTTTGGATAAGGCTAGTAGAATCCAAAAAAACATCTCGTTTCTTGCTAGGCGAGGATTTTCTTTTTCTTTGGCACGAAGCGTAGTGGACATTGCGGAAAGTCAGCAAGGTATCAATGAAGGTGATGACGGCGAGAATGGGTGATAAGGCGACGGGAATCCGGGTTGGTCTGGGGATCGATTTTCATCGTTTTGGGCGAGGAAGGCCGCTCATCATTGGGGGGGTAAGCATAGAATACGATCACGGCCTGATTGGGCACTCTGATGCTGATGTTCTAACTCACGCTATCTGCGACGGACTTTTGGGCGCAGCGGGGCTTGGTGATATTGGCACTCATTTTCCAGATACTGACCAACGATATCGAGGCATATCGAGCCTGGTACTACTGAAAGAAGTTGTATCGCTTTTATCTGATGATGGATGGGATTTAGTGAACCTTGATGCGACGGTAGTAGCTCAGCAGCCCAGGCTGACGCCGTATTTTGAAGAAATGAAGACGAAGCTAGCAAAGGTTACCCATTTACCCAACGAGGCTATATCTCTTAAAGCAACCACAAGCGAGATGATGGGGGCTATGGGGCGGGGTGAAGGCATCTGCGCCTTGTGCGTAGCCTTGATCCAGCAACATGCCTAACCGAAGAGCTTGAGGATGTCCTGATAAGTAACTAACAGCATTAGAGCTATCAGGATAATAAATCCGACAAAGTGGATCATTCCTTCCCTTTCTGGAGGAAGGGGCTTGCCACGTACAAGTTCGTACAGTGCAAATGCAGCGCGGCTGCCATCAAGTGCGGGAAAAGGGATCAGATTAAAAAGCCCTAGACTGAGGCTGAGATACGAAAAAATCTGTAAGAATACTGATGCGCCTTGCTTGAACCCTTCTCCTAGCAGGTTAGCAATTCCCACCGGTCCGGCAATTGCCTCGCTTGCAGCTATCCTGCGCGTGATAAGATCGCGTAAGCCGCTTGCTATCATCTTTATGTAACCGGCGAACTGGCCAGCGCCTATGACAATTCCGGAGACGAATCCAGGACGATCGATGACCACTCCTGTATCGTCAAAATCGACTCCCTCAATTACAGAGGTAACACTGTAGCCAGCAGTTTCAACTGTTAGATCCATCCTTGTTTGCCCGCGATTAATACTAAGTGACAGTGAATCACTCGGGAGTGTGGAACTTATCTTTTCCACAATGCCTAATCCAGTAGACACTGGCTGGCCCCCGATAGCGGTTATCACATCACCGGCCTGGAGCCCCGCTTTGCCTAGGATGGATGATTGATCCACACGTACTACTTGGTTTGTGTATGTAGTAGTGAGAAAATATGCGCCGATAACGTAGCGATTCTCATCTGAGAGATACTGTGGTGTGATGGTGTAGGTTATTACCTCTGTAGCTCGCTTAATGGAAATAGAAACTGGGTTTCCTGCTGCACGTTGAACAATGTTTCCCAATGAGTCTATGTCATAAACTGATTGGCCATTGACCGACAGCACAACATCTCCGGGCTGTAGGAATTCTTGGGCTGGTTCGCCCTCTACCAGGCCAGCTACCTGTAACAAAGGAGCCCCAAAACCCCACAGCACAATCAGGATGACGACCAGTGTAGTCAGCAAATTGGCCGCGGGACCAGCCAGGCTGATGGCGATGCGAATGAGCGGGGGCTTGCTGTATAGGAGCCTGTCAGCAGGCACATCATCGTTTTGTTCCGCTCTGTCTTCCCCTGCCAGTCGCACATAACCGCCAAACGGGATTGCGCGCAGAGAGTAGCGTGTCTCCTTCTTCTTTATAGAGATGAGCCTTGGCCCAAAGCCGATAGCAAACTCGTGTACGTATACACCGCTAAGCTTAGCCACAAAAAAATGGCCTGCCTCGTGTACGCCGATCAGAATCAGCAACGTGCCGGCAAAAATTAGGACGGTATTCACTCAATCTCCTCCCAGCGTATAACGATGACCCGCCTCGTTGTGGTATCCACACGTACAGTATCCGAGATCCTTTGGCCAATAACCAAGATTATACCTCTTTGATCACATAGAAGCGGAACTTTGTCGCGCTCATAAAACGGGACGTGTGAATCGATGAAGAAGTCCTTGAGTTTTTTCGTCGCGGAGAGCCCCAGGGGAGAAAAGCGGTCTCCGGGCCTTCTATTACGCAGCTTAAGGGGAAATGACACTTTGTCCACGTCGATTATTTCGGTATTGGCATCTCGTGTGTTTAAAACGTCGATTTGTCTATTCCATGGGGAGATTTCGATGTCCAGACCAATGCCAAACGCTGGGAAATTAGTGCTTCCCAGTGGTACTTCTGTCTCTTGCCTATCTTGCCTGGGGATACGTCCTGGCTCAGGTTGTGATAAGGCAAGTTCGTCTTCTTGCAGTCTGGCTTGCGCATGCGGAAGGTAAAGCTCACCGTGGCTACGAGATGATTTAATCAGATTACACAGATCATCTATATTTTCCTTACTTATTCCTTGTAGGTTGCCCCGCACTTTTTCTAGAGCTTGTCGAAGAAGGGCGCGCAGAACTCCTGGGGAACAGCTCTTGAGGTAATTGCGATTCAGGCAAATGCTGTGCTTGGACTCTTCTATGATGGCATCTTGCAACAGCGGGTCAAGAAGATCTTGGAGCGCCTGGTTCTGATCGCGGACAATCTCTGCTGTGCGCGACATTGCGATAACAAATCTTGGGTTTAAGCCCTCTAGGACGGGGATGATTTGATGACGGATGAGATTTCGGGTGAACCTTGTATCGGCATTAGAACGATCGTATCTCCAAGCAATTCCTTTCTGGTTTGCGTAGGAGACTATCTCATCACGCGTCACATCGATCAACGGTCGGATGAAGGGAAGGCTTACTGGTTTTATCCCGCCAATTCCGGTCAGTCCCGATCCACGGATCAGGTTGAACAAGATTGTCTCAGCAAGATCGTTTGCTGTGTGGCCAACTGCTATCTTGTCAGATTTGAGATCAATGGCTGTTTCCCGTAGGAACCTCAATCGCACCATTCTTGCCGCTTCTTCTATCCCCAACTTCTTGTTTCTTGCTATTGCTGAGACGTCAACGGACTCGCTTACCAGCTCTATCCCGAGCCTTGAAGCAAGCTGGGATACAAAACGGGCGTCGCCTCGGGAATCTTCACCACGCAATTGATGATCAAGATGAGAAAGGAAAAGCTCCAGTTTGTATATTGGGGCTAGCTGGCAGAGAACGTCTAACAGGACAACCGAATCAACACCGCCGGATACGGCTACCAGGACCCTGTCACCTTCGTCAAGCATGGAGTTTCGAGAAATCGTCGACAATACTTTCTTTGTAAGCATCACATATCGATTGTCAAGGTAGAGATTCTCGAAGTCAACGGAGGTTACTTACCAATGCTAAGCCTCATAGAAGCGAGGTCTGCGATCGCCAAGGCGATCGTTAAGCGGGTTAAGAGCCTTTTCGCAGGCGTCTTCTGGATCTATCTGAACCACCTTGGCCTCTTCTTCTGTGGGAGAAAGGCGGGTCAAAATCTCCCCGCTGGGAGATATAATCTGACTCTCACCAGTGAAATGCAGTGTGGTATCAGTGCGGGATTCTTCACCCACACGATTTGCAGTAGCTGTGAATACGCCATTCTCTAATGCCCTCACCCGCATTGTAAGCTGAGCGTAAACAGGCATGACTAGGTTTGCTGGGTGGGCTATAACCTGTACCCCTTTCAGGGCAAGGGTCCTTGCTGCTTCAGGGAAGAAATGGTCAAAGCAGATTATCATCCCTACCTTAGCCGTTCCTATGTCAGCTACAGAGAACGGCAAATTGCCAGGTGAAAACAGCTCCTTTTCGTGGAAGAACAGATGAATCTTACGGTATAGCGACACCAATCCATCAGGGCCCACAAGAACAGAAGAGTTATAGACTTTGTCGCCATGAAACTCCGGCAGACCAGCGCAGATGAACGCTTCAAGACCACGCGCAACCTTGATTAGCATGGATGTTGTTGGACCACTTGGAACAGGTTCCGCAAAGCTTTTTGCCTCCTCTTTTGTTCTAAACTGGTAGCCAGTTGCAAAGAGTTCTGGCAGTACCCAAAGGTCACTTCTAGCTTGTCCTATGATAGCAATTGCCCTATCTAGGTTGTTCGCGACCTTTCCAAACTCAGGGTTCATCTGTACGACACCAATCTTCATATTTCTATGATACCTATTCTCCCAGTAGCAGGCCACAAAGATCACCCTAAAGACTGGCGACATGGGAAATTCATCCAGCAAAATGCTTCGTTCTAGGCTGTTATAACAACTTTCACCACGGTATAATCCGAGTGTTGGATGTAATACTTTAGGAGGGGGAAAATGGAAGTTACGGTTACAGCCATTAAGGCAGATGTGGGAAGCATTGGCGGGCATCTAGCACCCAGTGAGGCGCTTCTGGAACGCGTCAGACAGACAGTAAAAGAAAAGGGCAGCGGGCTGATAACAGATTACTTTATTGGCCACACTGGAGATGACATAGCAATTCTCCTTACCCATGACCGAGGTGCCAACAACGAGGAAGTACACCACCTGGCATGGGACGCATTTCTTGCAGGAACAGATACTGCAAGAAACCAGGGCCTTTACGGCGCAGGGCAAGACTTGCTACGCGATGCGTTCTCTGGAAATGTACGTGGATTGGGGCCAGCGGTGGCTGAGTTAACATTCCAAGAGCGGCCGAGCGAGCCGTTTCTTATGTTTACCGCCGACAAGACCGAGCCGGGTGCCTACAACCTTCCGTTGTACCTTTCTTTTACAGACCCGATGTACAATGCGGGGTTGATCCTATCTCCAAGCGTTGGACGGGGCTTTACCTTTACGATAATGGACGTTGAGTACACTCAAGGCGATAGGGTGATCGAACTATCGACGCCTGAAGATATGTATGATCTGGCTGCTTTGCTGAGGGATAATGGTCGTTTTGTGATAGAGTCAATCCACTCGCGCGCAACCGGCGAGCAAGCTGTCTCAAGTTGCACCACTCGGCTACGAAACATTGCCGGCAAGTACGTCGGCAAAGATGACCCAATAATGCTTATCAGAACCCAGAAGGACTTCCCCGCCACGGGTGAGTTATTAGCTCCGTTCCAACTTGGCCACCTTGTTGCTGGCTTCATGCGTGGGAGCCACGTTGGCCCACTAATGCCAGTTAAGGCTGGGACTGGCGTTTCTTTCTTTGATGGACCACCTATAGTCTCTTGCCTTGCTTTTTCCTTGAAAGAGGGCAAACTTACAGAGCCATGCGACGTTTTTGACCATCCATACTGGGATTGGGTAAGAAACAACGTGGCCAGAAAGGCAAACGATATCCGGGCACAAGGCTTCTCTGGAGCGGCAATGCTTCCCTATTCAGATCTTGAATACGGGGGCATCACTGAAAAAATGGCCAAGCTAGACGAGAGGTTCACCGTCCGGTAAGGAGCGAGTTAAGTGAGTGATAAGATTGCGGAGAGAGTCTCTAGGATCCTCTTTTCTGCAGAGGAGATAAGAGGGCGAGTGCATGAAATAGGGCAGCAGATCAGTACTGACTACTTGCACCAAGCAGCAATGGATCCGCACGGACGCCCTCCGCTTCTTATCTGTGTCCTTCATGGAGCATTAGTGTTCATGGCCGACTTAGTGCGCGAGATACCAATAGAGGTGGAGTACGACTTTATATCAGTCTCTTCATATGGAAACGGCACATCGCCCGGCGCTGTGCAACTAGTAAGGGATCTTGACCGACCCATACAAAACCGGGACATACTTATCGTGGAAGATATTGTTGACACCGGTTATACAATTGACTACTTGCGGCGTGGTTTTGCTGCTAGGCGTCCTGCGTCAATCCGCACATGTAGCCTCATCGATAAGGTTGCCAGGCGTGAAGCTGATGTTAAGGTGGAGTATGTTGGTTTTCCCCTGCGCGAGAACGCGTTTATAGTTGGTTACGGTATGGACTACCAAGAGCTTTACCGAAATCTGCCTTTTATAGGCGTTTTGAAGCCTGACTACATAACATGACATTGGGCTTTCACACCATAGGCATAGAGAGTTCATGTGACGAAACCGCTGTGGCTGTCCTCCGGGGCGAAAAAGATCTTCTTTCCAGCGTTATCTACTCTCAAGCTGAGATGCACGCCCGGTATGGAGGAGTGGTTCCCGAGGTAGCATCGCGCGACCACTTACGCAAGTTGCCATACTTGGTACGCGATGCTCTTCTTGAAGCTAAGATAGATATAGGCAACATTAACCTGGTAGCAGCTACTTATGGTCCGGGGCTGGTGGGGCCACTTCTAGTTGGCCTATCTTATGGTAAAGGAATGGCCTACGGCTTAGGCAAGCCATTCATTGGGGTAAATCACCTTGAGGGGCATATCTTTGCTCAGCGATTGTGTGATAGCGAAGTTGCTCCACCATTTATGGCACTAATTGTCTCCGGCGGCCATACACTTCTAGTTGATGTCGCATCTTACGGTGAGTATCACCTTGTTGGAATGACACTTGATGACGCTGCTGGCGAGGCATTGGACAAAGTGGGAAAGATGCTTGGCATAGGCTACCCAGCAGGGGCAGAGATTGATCGACTTGCATTTAAAGGAGATCCAACTGCCATTAACTTTCCTCGGCCAATGTCAGAGTCTTCGACCTTCGATTTCAGTTTTGCTGGCCTGAAGACCTCGGTACTCTACCACATGCGCAAGCACCCTAGAGAAAAAAGTCAAGATGTGGCTGCTTCATTCCTGGCAAGCGTTGTATCCGTTCTTTGTAAGAAGTCGATCGATGCTGCCAGACGTTACCATAGAAGTAATTTGGTAGTGGTAGGTGGCGTGGCTGCAAATTCACACCTGCGAAAACAGATGCAGCAAGATGCGGACGAGAAGCAGATCAAGGTTGTGTTTCCGGACAATAAATACTGCACCGACAACGCAGCCATGATAGCCGCAGCAGGCGCTTACCACCATCTTCGCCTAAATGAATCACATTCCCTAAAGCTTGCTCCACAGCCTTCGCTGTCGTTATAGAGTTTCTTACTGCTTCCGCGAAAGCGCGCGCAGTACGCTTGATGGCGATTGCTAAGTGCGGTGAAGCTCAGCTCGTCTTGGAGGATTTTGATCAGTTTTCCCCGTCGCCTCTTTGATAATCTTGTCTGTAGCAAAGAAGTCATACTCTGCCTCAAGAAATGTTATCGCGCCATTCTCAAAGATCTCTATCCTGATAGCGATCTTTCTGTCTCGAAGCTCCAGTAGATCGCTCAGAGTCACAAGAAGCCGGACTATCTCCTGTGAAACTTTTCCCAGCCGAAAATCAATCCTTGTCAGGCTTGTGTCATGCTTGACATCGAGAAGAGCAGTCGTATATTGTTGTTTGGAAAAGAACGACTGGCGATATATTGTAGACGTAGGAGGATTCTGTGATGCGAAACGAATTTACAGCAATCATCGAGCGAGACGGCGAATGGTATATTGCCTACTGTCCTGAGATTCCTGGGGCAAATGGTCAAGGTAAGTCAAAAGACGAAGCGCGAGAGAGTTTGGCCGAGGCTATAGTGCTGATCCTTGAAGACCGCCGGGAGGAAGGCTTGCATGGTGTGCCGCCAGACGCCATACGCGAAACGGTCACGATCAAGTGAAGCGGAGCAACCTGCTTCGGCACCTTCGGAAGCATGGTTGCTACCTCAAGCGCGAGGGACGTTCTCATTCCCTGTGGTGCAACCCGACTACCGGTGCCGTTGAGGCAGTTCCGAGGCATTCCGAGATCTCGGACCGGCTTACCCACAAGATTTGCCGCAACCTCTCGGTGCCAGAGGTCGGCAGTGCGTAGCCACTGCTTGACAGATGTTGTAGCCAACTGCGCAAAGCTTCGACATTGAGATCGTTGATCGGGTAAGGACAGGCGACTCCTTCTCCGGTGGCTTCCTATTCCCTTACCTAAAGGACGGTCCGTAAGCCGCTGTACGTTACGGTGTTGCCTTTTCCGCGCTCAAGCAGACGAACCCTCGCGCGACAGGGAAACCCCACTGCGATCCTGTTTCCTCGACCGATGTCCTCGTCCCCCGGGCTCGACTTCAACCTTGTGGGCCTAAAGACATCCGTTCTCTATCACCAGCGCAAGCACCCTAGAGAACGAAAGGAGGATATACCCGCTTCATTCTTGGCAAGCGTTGTATCCGTTCTTTGTAAGAAGTCGATCGATGCAACAAGGCGATACCATAGGATCAAGCTGATCATAGTAGGAGGCGTGGCTGCAAATTCACACTTGCGAAAACAAGTGCAGGAAGATGCAGCTAACAAGAAGGTCGAGGTTGTTTTTCCAGCTAGCAAATACTGCACAGATAATGCAGCTATGATAGCAGCAGGAGCTTACCGACATCTTCATTTGCAGGAAACACATTCCCTGAAGCTTGCTCCACAGCCATCACTGTCGGTATAGACGCCTCCTTGTACATTACTGAAGTCTCTTGGATATGGGGTTGCGGGTTCCGACCGATACACATCAGGAAAAAGAAACCCACATTTTCAGAGTTGTTGAATCTAAGTACATCCCTGATGGCGATTTTGCGGGCGCTCGAAGTATTTCTTGCGTCCTTGCAGTTGGGTATTGCAGTAACTTGACCATGGGTGTGATTAACATCATAATCCATGAATAGAATGACTTATAAACTTGTCATCCTGCTACCGCAAAGGGTGCCTTTTTTGGATACCACATGATCCCTAAAGGAGTGGAGGAAAACCCATGCAAGATACAGCTTTCAAGTACAAACTGGAGGTCCAAGAAGGAGGCAGAGTGGAACTGAGAGTTCCCCTACCCAAGGGGACGCGAATCGCCGTTTTTGTTATGGAAGAAAGCGAAGACAACTTCAGCGATCTTGTGTTGGCTTCTCAGAGCACCCTTGACTTCTGGAACAATCCGATTGACGATGAAGTTTGGAACGATGCCTAACCAACGTGATATAGTGCTGGTTCCAATTCCGTTCACTGATAGGATATACACTTTAGCTCAGTCGATTGTTGCAAAGAAATTTGGACAGATAAGCCTGCTAAGTCGCTAAGTATGTTTCGGATCCCAGTGGGGCTTGCTCATTACGTTAACAACGTGATTGCTTTTGCTATGCATCCTTTGACCAGCGGTATCCGAGTAGTTCAAGCCCAATCATCGAATGTAATAACCATGCCTTTGCCAGGAGGTCCTTTCTTTTCTGGTGTAGCGTGCGCAGCTCGCCTGCCACACTGTGGCCTGCCACGTTGAGATTTGTCGCATTTAAACAGCACAACCGCAACGTCGCAGATGAACTACGACGCTACATAAGACTAGAATCCCCCGATTGCCCGCGCGTTGGTCGCAGGCGCCCATTCTGCAAAGCAAGGCTAATCCTTACCCCTTAATCCTCAATCCTTTCCTTATCACTCTTTTGCTCTGCACTCTCAGCCCCTGCCTGTCGCACTCGCGAGGCGGACAGGTCTCTGCGCCAGACTATGCTCTTGCTTTTTCTGGTCACCCTTTGCTCATGACACATCACTGTGTCAGGTCTGTGCCAGAGGAGCGCTGTTGCGCATAACTGTCTTCAACCACTCACTGAAAACAGCAAGCGGCCTTATAGAAAAGCCCACTAGCTTAAGAGCGTCAGAAGGATAGTCATTGTGACCAAGCTGCCCACAGTGGTGATAAAAAGGATAGATGCAGTAAGGTCCGGGCGACGATTGTACTGCAACGAGAGCAAAAGAGCGTTTACCGCTGCCGGGGTGCTGCCTTCGATTATCAGCACTGATCTTAATAGCCCATCGATTCCCAGGGCGGAGGTTAATCCCCAAGCCAGAAATGGAGGAAGGGCTAACTTCAAAGCAGAGACTAATGAAGCCCTTGGAAGTACGGCTTTGATTTTCAATTCAGCCAGCTGAATGCCTAACAGCATCAGCATTACTGGAATAGCTGCCTGGGCAAGCATCTCTATAGGCGCAATTATCGAATCTGGTAAAGTTGTTCCGGTTGCCCGGAGAGCTAGGGCAATTATCAAGGCATACAACCAGGGAACGCTGACAATCTTCAAAAGCAGCTTCCCAATCTTCATACCCTCTTTCCAAGACGCAATAGCTACCCCAATTACAACTTGCATAGCAGCGTGTACCACTACATACAGCACACCAAATTGGAATCCCGCCTTGCCAAACGCGAAAAGCAAAACAGGCAAGCCATAATTGCCGCTGTTGTTGAGGAAAAGGGCAAGCGTACCAGCTATCCGTGAATCATTATCCCAGTGCAACAGCCTGAAAAGCCCAAACCCTATTACGAAAAGGATGGAATGCAATAGAACGACAAATACTATGAGCTTGATAATCGCTTGCTCTGAAACCTGCTGGGAATACAAAGAATGAAATATCAAGCAGGGACTAAGCACGTA
>CAZKFV010000104.1:0-8536 GCA_964552295.1 uncultured Thermotogae bacterium
TCGCTAGAGGGTCCTTCCACTGATATTTTTCCTATCTCAAGCACATACCCATAACTAACAAGCCCCAAGGCCTTGCGCGCATTCTGTTCCACAAGCAAAATTGTAACTTGCTGTTGGGTATTAATGTCTTTGATGGTCCGGAACACTTCCTCTACTAAGATGGGAGCTAGCCCAAGTGAGGGTTCATCTAACAACATTATCTTGGGTCTGCGCACCAACCCACGGCCCAACGCCAGCATCTGTTGTTCGCCGCCAGATAGGGTTCCTGCAAGTTGTCTGCGCCGCTCTCTTAACACCGGAAACAAACTGAAGGCACGCTCTTTTGCCTTCATTACCTCTGTTTTAACATCGCCGTAACCACCCAGATTGAGGTTCTCATCCACGGTTAGGGTTGCAAATACGCCACGCCCCTCAGGAACGTGGACTACACCTCGCCGCGCAATCTCATGAGCAGGCACGTTTTTCAGGGATTTCCCATCAAACCGAATTTCTCCAACTGCCGGGCTAACTAACCCAGAAATAGCACGCAGAAGCGTTGTCTTTCCCGCGCCGTTTGCCCCCAATACACCCACTAGCTGCCCATCTTCCACTTGCAGAGAGGCTTCTCTTAGCGCTTCTACAGCTCCATAGGATACGGATATCTTCTCTACCTCAAGCATTGCTCTCCACCGCCTCTTCCTGGCCGAGATACGCCTCTATCACGCGGGGGTTCTCATAGATCTCCCTTGGACTCCCCTCGGCAATCTTCTCTCCCATATCCATCACGGTTATCCGGTCAGAAAGTCCCATGACAACGTTCATGTTATGCTCAACCAGAAGTATGGTAATCCCAAGAGGAGGAAGCGTGGCGGTGAACTTCATGATCTCTTCCTTCTCCGTGTCATTAAGTCCGGTAGTGGGCTCGTCGAGTAACAGAAGTTTCGGATCTGTAGCCAATGCCCGGGCAATCTCAAGCTTCTTGCGCAGCCCAAAGGGAAGATTTTTCGCTTGCTCATTGCGAAAAGGCCAAAGATCGGTCTTCTCAAGCCAACCTTCAGCCACTTCTTGCATTTGTTTTTCTTCTTTCCTCTGGCGCGGAAGACGCAGCACGGAACTTGTAACACCGCTACGGCCTCGGCAATGCTGGCCACTGATTACGTTTTCCAGACACGTGAGATTTGGAAATATCCGAAGATTCTGAAAGGTGCGGGCAATGCCTTGGGCAACAAGGTTGTGAGGATGCCTGCCAGTTATATCCTGCCCGTAAAACATGATCTTCCCTTCCTCTGGACTATATATCCCACTTATCACATTGAACAGAGTGGTCTTTCCTGCACCGTTGGGACCAATCAGAGAGTGGATCGTACCCATCTCAATTTGCTGATCGAAGCTCTTGACAGCCACTAGTCCCTTGAACCTTTTCACAACATGTTTGATATCAAGGATTGTCTCAGCCATTTCTCACTCGCCTTTTAACGCCGATTTCAAAGCTATCCGCCTTCTGGGCCACATCCCTCCGGGCTTCAAATACATCACTACAATCATGGCCAAGCCGAAGATTAGCATGCGGTAAGTTGCTAATGGCCTAAATATCTCGGGAAGTAGCACTACAACAACCGCGCCAAGGAATGTGCCTGGCACCGAGCCCATCCCCCCAAGGAGAACTATGGCAAAGAACATGCAAGACTCCATAAAAGTAAAGCTATCCGGTGATACAACCATCATCTTGCCCGCATAGATATTACCTGCAACACCGGCCAACCCTGCACCAAGCACAAAGGCAAGGAGTTTCAGTGATCGGACATTTACCCCCATAGCCTCTGCCGCAAGTTCATCACCCCTGATGTAATTCCAGGCCCGCCCAATGCGTGAATGCTGTAATCGAACTAGAGCGAACGCAACGATCAAGACGATAACCCATATCAGGAAATAGAACTCCATCGGGGTGTTAATAACCAGTCCCGCGATGACTGGCCTGTCAATCCCAAAAACCCCGTTTGGCCCTCCTGTAATACCGCCCGGGTCATTGTTAAGGGCTAACCTTACAATCTCTCCCAGAGCAATCGTAACGATGGCTAGGTAGTCTCCGCGCAAGTGGATGATGGGTGATGACACAAGCCAAGCAAATCCTCCAGCCACAA
This sequence comes from uncultured Thermotogae bacterium, assembly GCA_964552295.1. Taxonomy (GTDB): domain Bacteria; phylum Bipolaricaulota; class Bipolaricaulia; order UBA7950; family UBA9294; genus M55B144. Next base: position 2,121 of record CAZKFV010000104.1, read on the forward strand.
TAGCGCTAACCGGAAGCAAGACTAGAACAGGAATCCCGAGTTCTGTATTCAGGATCGCAGTAGCATAAGCCCCAATAGCCCAGAACGCAGCATGACCCAGGTTAAAAAGGCCTACTTCTCCCAAGATTATGTTCAGACTTAGGCCAAGGAGGGTGTATACCCCAAGGTAGAACGCAACATCAATCCAATAGTTGGACGAGAGGAACGGGAACAGCACTAGAACTAGCACTGCAGCCCCTATCAGTGTCCACCGTACAGTCTTGCTATCCAGCGTTTTGCGTAGTTTCTGCCACATATCTAGACCTTCTCCGCTATCTTTTCCCCCAGAAGTCCAGTGGGGCGGAAGATAAGCATCAGCATTAGTACTCCAAATACGATCACGTCCTTCCAGGCTGCGGAGATGTAACCAGCACTTAGCGCTTCCACTAGCCCAAGCAATATCCCACCAACCATGGCTCCAGGAATATTGCCTATACCGCCAAGGATTGTGGCCGTGAACGCCTTTAATCCATAGTTCCAACCCATAGTAAAGCTAATCTGTCGATAATAGATGCCAACTAAAACTCCAGCTACCGCCCCTAATGCTGGTCCCACAGTAAATACAAATCGGATCACTTTGTGAAAATCGATGCCCATCAATGCTGCCGTGTCCCGGTCCTGGGCGGTTGCTCTCACTGCAGCACCAAAAGTAGTGCGCTCGATCAAGTAATAGAGAAGGGCAAGCAAAATGAAGGCGCTGATCAGGATTACCACTTGCAAGACACGTATACGCAGCTCGCCGATCTGGAAGTACCCACCTGGAATGAACGAAGAACGATAAGCCAGGTAACGCGGCCCCCATACTGACATGATGAAGTTTTCCAAGAAAATCGACATGCCTAAAGCCGACACCACTGCTGGTAGCCTACCCGCAGGGTAGATCGGGCGATATGCCACGCGCTCCATAAGAAGCCCAGCTATCGCCACCGATATTGCAGCTACGATTATGGCGACAATGATGGCTCCCCATAGGCCAAGGGCATTGGTCAAGGCGGCAGCCCCCCAAACCAGGAAGGCATACGCAACGTAGGAACCCAAGGCAAACAAATCACCGTGCGCGAAGTTTATGAGCTTCATAATCGCGTATACAAGCGAGTAGCCAAGAGCGATAAACGCGTAGAAAGACCCAATAGTAAGGCCATTAAGAAACTGCTGAACGAATGTTAGCATTGTAGATCCTTAGGATGAGATATGCCCCGGCGGTAGCTCCGCCGGGGCAAGCGATTTTTATTCCTCTATCCCGACAAGGTGCCCATGTACCGCAGGGTCGAACATGGCGGTTTCGCCTTCCTCAGTCGCGATGAGCAATGTATAAGGAATCCCAAGCCGATCGCCATTTGGTGAGAAGGAAAGCTCTCCAGTGATTCCCTCGCCGACCACCTCGCCGGAGTGCAGAAGCTCAACCACGGTTTCTACGTCATCACTTCCGGCCTTCTCGATGGCAAACGCCATGGCATATACAGCATCAGCTGCATACGTAGCCCACGGGCTATCGTGGATGGAGCCATATTTTTCTACGTACGCATCAACAAATTCTACCGCTTTTGGGTAAGTCAAGAACGCGGGCAGAGGCTCCTGTGTAATCATTGCTCCGGCCACAGCATCAGCGCCGGCCAGATTAACTACTTCAGAGATGGGGCACGCATTCGATCCCACTGCCCTGATCTCAGTCCAATCAAAACCCATGTCCTTGCCTTGGCTAAGGAGAAGCCCCCATTCTGGGTAATATCCAGTGTAGTACCAAATGTCGGGGTCTGCATCCCGCAGAGAAGTGATTATTGGCGTGTAATCCCTCTCTCCAGGGACTATCGCATCATAGTATACCAGCTCAACCTCGCCGGAGTCGATCATCGGCGCAAGCGCAGTCTTAGTATCCTCAGCCACTCCCTTAGCGTAAGCCGTATTGTCATGCATTATGGCAATGCGTGTTGCTCCAAACAAAGGAACGACCGTGTTGGCAAAGTAATTAGCTTGAGCGTCATCGCGTCCCGAAGAGCGGAAATAGTAATTCAGCTCACGAGCTGACAGATTGACCGCTGTACATCCGTAGTTCATTGCCAGGGTGCCGCCCTCTTCATAAACATCGGACGAAGGCAAACAAATCGAAGAGCCATAAGAGCCGACCACAAACTTAACTCCTTCGGAAACAAGTTTCGAGGCAGCCATTGCTCCACCTTTGGGAGTCCCGCCGTCATCCTCAACAACTAGTTCAACGGGCCTTCCCAGGATCCCGCCTTGCGCATTTATTAGATCAACTACAATTTTCACCGAGTTAAGAGCCCATTCGCCTTCCACTGCCCACGCACCGGTAATGGGTCCCTGAAAACCAATCCGAATAGGATCTTCTGCGCATGCTAAAGTCACTACCCCCAATAGAACCACAAGAAAAACCGACACTGCCCGCCTAATCTTCATTTCTCCTCCTTTCTAGTTACGTTATTCTTCCTAAAGGAACAACTTGCCACAAAACAAAATTCCTTCCCCTATCACCTCCTCTTATGGAGATACGTTGTTACCGGCATTTTTTACAAGGAGAAAATAGTATAGGAACAGTTTCTCTCATTGTCAAGTAGGACTTATTTATTTGCAACCCACCATCACAAGGATGTATTATTATCGCCACCCAAAGACGGTAAGTGCCTTTTACATAGGGCCAATCTACGTTATCAAGTGGTTTCTTAATGAAGATAAGCTAAAGAAGGAGATGAGCAGAAGATGCCAAGGATTGAGGATCATCCGATCCTGCATGTTTCGCGGGGTGAACCGTTTCAATTCACGTTTGAGGACAATCAAATTACCGCTTACCAAGGAGAGACTATCGCCGCAGCTCTTTTCGCAAGCGGCATTCGCATTTTTGGTCATCATCCCAAAGACGGCTCACCTCAAGGGATCTTCTGCGCAAATGGACAGTGCTCCCAGTGCATGGTGATCGCCGATGGAATCCCTGTCAAGTCGTGTATGGCGGAGGCTAAGCCAGGCATGGTGGTGGAAGCGCTTGATAGTCTACCTCGCCTGCCAGAGGTAAAAAACGTTCCAGCTATGCATGAGCCTGCCGTAGTGGAGGTTTCTGTGCTTATTCTGGGCGGAGGCCCAGCAGGTCTATCTGCAGCAATCGAGCTTGGAAAACGCGGGATAGATACCCTAATAGTTGATGACAAGCACCGTCTGGGAGGAAAACTAGTACTGCAAACGCACAAGTTTTTCGGTTCTCACTCTGCTGTGTACGCGGGCACCCGCGGCATAGATATCGCTACCAAGCTCCACGACCAAGTGGAAGGCTATGATTCAATTGATGTCTGGCTAAATTCCACTGCAGTTGGGGTGTTCAGCGACCATAAGGTAGGAATATTGAAGGATGGTGTCCGCTACATACTTGTAGACCCCCAAGTGCTACTGGTCGCCACTGGAGCGAGGGAGCGCTCTCTGGTATTCCGTGGCAATACACTGCCTGGCGTATACGGGGCGGGCGCATTCCAAACCTTGGTTAACCGTGACCTGGTAAAGGCCGCGGATCGCCTATTCATCGTGGGGGGAGGAAACGTAGGCTTGATAGCAGGATATCATGCTCTACAGGCGGAAATGGAGGTAGTAGGTCTTGTGGAAGCTATGCCCGAATGCGGCGGTTACCTGGTACATAAGGATAAGCTTGTGCGCATGGGCGTGCCAATCTATACATCCCACACCGTGATCTCAGCTAACGGCCGTGATCAAGTAGAATCGGTAACCATCGCCCAGATAGATGATGAGTTCCAGCCGATAGAAGGCACTGAGAAGTCATTTGGTTGCGATACATTGCTGGTAGCGGTTGGACTTGAGCCTGTTAATGAGTTCTACGACAAGTCGGTAGAATATGGGTTCAACGTTTTCTCCGCTGGGGACGCAGAAGAGATAGCTGAGGCATCCGCCGCCATATTCACAGGAAAAATTAGAGGAGTGGAGATTGCCCGCTTCTTGGGCGTGGAGGATGAGCCAGTTCCTTCCGATTGGGCTCGCACCGCAGAGATTCTGAAGTCCAAGCCAGGAAAGGTGGAAGACGAAGAAGTACCGGCTGATGAAAGCGGAGTCTTCCCTGTATTCCACTGCCGACAAGAGATTCCATGCAATCCTTGTGCAGCAGTATGCCCGATGGGGCTGATACGGATCGACCCAAGCGATATCCGGAAGAAGCCCGAGTTTATAGCTGCTGAGGTTGGCAAGAAATGCGTGGGTTGCGCTAACTGCGTAGCTATCTGCCCGGGACTAGCCATCACGCAAGTCGATTACCGCAAAGACCCCGAGCATCCAATTGTTACTTTAGCACATGAATTCTCCGCCGAGACCGTTCCAAATGGGGAGTACGTAACTGTGCTTGATACACAAGGAGAGCAACTGGGCAAGGCCGAAGTGGTCAAGACACAGATTAACAGACTGAATCCAGGCACTATACTGGTACAGCTGCGGGTAGCTCGCGAGTACGCTAAAAGTGTAGCTGGAATCAGGGTACAGCCGTTTGAGGCAGGCACCCCTCTTCCGGAAGCAATTGAAAGGTTGGAAGATGATACTATCGTATGCCGTTGCGAGCGCGTTACCGCTGGGGAGATACGCACACTGATCAGACAAGGCTACCACGATATCAACGCGATCAAAGCGATTACTCGGGCTGGGATGGGAGCCTGCGGAGGAAAGACTTGTACTAACTTGATCCGCCGCATTTTCCGCGAGGAAGGAGTGCCTACTGCCAAGGTAGAAGAAGGCGTCAAGCGGCCCCTTTTCGTTGAGATACCGTTCAAGACGTTCGCCGGGGCAGAGGAGAACAATGGATAATTCATATGATATTGTAATTGTTGGTGCTGGTAGTGTTGGTGTCCCGGCTGCTTGGGCTATGGCGCGCACAGGGACAAGCGTGCTGGTTATAGACCAGTTTGCTAGCTCCGGGCAAGGATCAAACAAAGCAGCAATAGGTGGCATTAGGGCAACTCATTCTGATCCAGCCAAGATTAGAATCGGCATCAGATCACTTGAAATAGTGTCATCCTGGGAAGATACCTACGGGCACAACATCGAATGGATGCAGGGAGGCTACTCATTTGTAGCCTACCGCGAGTCGGATGAGCATGCCCTGAAGAATCTTCTCGAGATTCAGCACCGCTACGGACTAAATATCGATTGGTATGACAAGAAGGAGTTCCTTAAGATAGTTCCTGCACTGAATCCTAACGAACTTCGTGGTGGGACATTTTCACCGGAAGACGGTTCCTGTTCTCCTCTATTGCTAAACCACGCAGTGTATTTAGAGGCAACCCGTGCTGGCGCCGAGTTTCACTTTGGTGAGCAAGTAGTAGAAATTGACACCAAGGATGACCGAATAACAGGAGTGAAGACTGATAGCGGTTATTACAGGACCAGTGTAGTGCTGAATGTTGCCGGGCCATGGGCAAATGAACTGGGCAAGATGTTGAATATTGATCATCCGATTGTCCCCGAGTCACATGAGGGAGGGATAACCGAACCAGTAGCCCCGTTTGTCTCACCGATGGTTGTCGATATTCGTCCCACGCTTGGTTCTGCCAATTATTATTTCTATCAACACCACACAGGACAGGTTGTATTCTGTATAACCCCTGAGCCTTCTATCCCTGGGTTCGATCGACGGGAGACTAGCGCTTTTTTGCCTATGGTCTCTCGCAGGATGGTTGATCTAATGCCTAAGTTGGCCAACCTCCGTGTGCGCCGGACCTGGCGCGGCCTCTATCCCATGTCCCCGGACGGATCGCCCCTCGTTGGCTGGTCACAGGAGATTGAGGGCTACCTTATTGCAATAGGAATGTGCGGACAAGGGTTCATGCTGGGACCCGGTCTGGGAGAGCTTTTGGCTCGAATGGTTACCCAAGATAAGCTCTCCCCAGAGGATCAAGAAGTGCTAGATGTACTATCCCCCTATCGATCATTCGAGAGAGAGGAAGCGCTCAAGTGATATCTAAATAACCTAGCTGATCAATTACTAAAATCCATAATTGGGCCAGGTCATCACCAATCAGACCTGCTCTTGCTTCGCCCCGCACAAACCAACGGCAATGTAAGATGCGTGACTACGCAGACCAAGAGGCTCTCTTACCTCAATGACTAGTAACAGCAAATGCCCGCCCTATGGGTTTTCTTGGCAAATAGCAAGATTCCTTTTTCAACAAGATGTCTGTGGTATAATTTGTAATTGGGGGAAGAAACCATGAAAAAGGAAGACAAACAGCTAGTAACAGTGCTTACCGCAGGTGATATGGGACAGATTTCACTAGCTTCTTCCATTCTTAATGAAGCCGGGATTCCATACTTTGAAAAGGGAGGAATCTCCCGGAGGTTAGGCATACATCTATTCAACGCCTCTGCCACGTTTGTTGAGT